>JANMKN010000099.1:0-20146 GCA_031372065.1 Abditibacteriaceae bacterium
GAAATTCTCGCCGCAGTTCGATAAAGCGGCGGGGCGTTATGTTTCCGATCCGGGCGCGGATGTTATGATTTGCTCGGATGCGGGCGCTGTGGGCTGGAACGGGCAGCGTTCGCGCCATGTAATTCACTGGGACACGCCTCACACTTCGATGACACATGAGCAACGCACCGGGCGGGCCTATCGCGTCGGACAGGAACACGACGTTTCTGTTGACACAGTGATGACAGATACGCCCTATGAACGCAGTCGCCGGCGTCGGCTGGAGCGCAAGGGCGCATTACGTGAAACGCTGACCACACCTGCCGAATTGATAGATGATAGTGGACTCGCCATGAAAATCTTCAATCAGACACAGGCAGCACAGGCCCAATTGGTCAATCAGTCAGTCTCGTCGTAAAATAACATGATGATTAGGTGTGAACCATGGTTCACACCTCCACTTTAGGCCCAGAGCCGCGTTTCCCCGAAAAGGAAGCGCGGCTTTTTTTGTTTTTGCTTTGCGCCTTTTGCTTTGAGGTCTTTTATGCCACTTCTTTCCGAACAGCAATTAATCGAACGCCACCGGCCCGGTTTGACGCATGACGCGGCGTATGCGCAAAAGACTGTGGGTAGGGCGCAAACGCGCATCCACGGCCAACTGGCGCGGACACAAAGCCAGAACGCTGTGAATGTGCAGCGATTACAAGAGATCGTTGCTGCTGCGGAGCAAAAGGGCGCGGCGTTGCAAAAGCAGTTGCCGCAGCTCTCGCAATTGGCTGATGTTGCGGTCGGCGAAGAACGGGACACATCGCACCGAAATTACCTGCAAGCCGTTCAGAATATCCAGCGTTGCACGCAAATTCGTGACGCGGCATCGCGAGAGCTAATTATAGCCCGCAACCATTGATTGATTGATTTTAAGGATTTAGCGTGACGGAACTTTTCGACCTCATTTCAACCAACGAACGTTTGACGAAAGGGCATGGCCCTGCACCCTTTCCTCCTCCCTACCCTGCCGAAATTGTAGAGTTAGTTGTGCTTTCAGGGCGTGAAGCGCCGGGCGTATTGGCACCCGGCACCTATCGCTATGCGGCGATTGCGTTTTCTGGCGATGGGCAACGCGCGGCGCGGCGAGAAGCCCGCTGTTGTTGCGCCATTACAGAAGGGCAAAAACCAAGCATCGAAGCCTATACCACCGATTTAAACACGGTTGGTTTTGAGATTTATCGGCAAGACGCTGATGAACCGAAAGAATCAACTGCATGGCTTCTTGTTGCGCGCCAGACGGGGCGCCACATCACCTTTGCAGATGATGGCAAGGCTCCCGGCGAGGCACTTTCGGTCGGGACTCAAATTGATTTGCTGGTTCACAAACATTCTCTGTTAAAGGCCACCAAAGAAGATGCTCTAAGCGGTGGGCGCTTTCTGCTGGATCACATAATGCGTTCGCTTGATGGTGAGATTCTGGCTACGGAAAAAACTCTGGCCCAACTCAAAACCCAATTCAGTCGTGAGATTCTACATTTGATGATTTTCCAAGCGAATACAGCGGAGCTAAAGGCTTTCGTTCATCCGCAATCTTGTTCTGAGGGCGCGCTCTATGATTTGGCACTCGTTGAATTGAATATGCGCCATGAGCTAAATAGCAATGAGACAACCAAACAAGAGGATTCCGACGAAGAATACGATGAAGATGATCGTGTTTTGGGCATTGAGAAAATCCCGCACAGGCTTAAAGAGAGAAAACCTCCATTTCGCGCTTTGCGCAATCGTAGGAAATTGCCATGAAATTTACAGTGCCTCTTGCCCTGTTTTTGAATCTAACCGAGAAGGTTGATTCTTTTCAAAAATCTATTTGCGCCGGGGAGCCTCCGTCTGGCTCTCCTGAAACGCCTTTTGCTGGCAGCAGCCATATGCCGCTGCTGCTGCTCGTCAACGAATTTTCCAAAGGTATCGGGTCGCGGCGCAATAATCCCCGCTTACAGCGTAAAAAAGTGTTGGTGCATGGCGCACAGGGCAACTTGTTTTACGCCGAACGCTTGGTCGCACCTGATGAGTCGGCTGCATCGGGGTTTCAATTGCCGGAAGCGGGCAACACGCCACGTGTGCGGCAACGAAAAAGCGACAATGCCGCGCCGGTTTCGACCTCGGCGCCGGTGTCACAATCAAAGACTCAATCAACGTCAACAACTTCGACTTCGCCACCATCGTTATTTGATTGGGCCAACCAGCAAAAGCCGCAATTTACGCCACGCCCGAAAAAGGCAACGGGGCTTGCGCATTCATCCAATTCGCAAACCTCAACACTTTCACTTTTTGATTTAATAGATGAGGGAGAATCGAGTAATGCAACCACAACTGGAAACGGGGCCGTCGTTACCAACGGAAGTGATGACAGCACAAGGCCCAGTCAAAATGCCGCTCATGACGAATCTGGACGAATGGGGCCGGGAGTTCGTGCGGACATGGACGCGCTGCCAACCGGAGACGGTAGCGCAGTGGATCAAGGACGGGACGCTGGGGCAGAGAGCGCGCGAGGCGCAGGAAGCGATGGCGGAGGAGATTTCGCTTCTGGTGGAACAGGGATTGACACTGCACGAAGCGAAGCACGACGCGACGAAGAAATATCTTCAGCCACCGGAAACGGAAGCGGAGATGCCGCAAGCGGAGATGCCGCACACGGAGAAGTAGAAGCGATGCCCGCCAAACGCACGGCACCGAAAGTTGCGGCGCGTGGCCTGAGCGACACCCAAAACAATGATGCCGATTTGGTTTTGACCGATGCCGACGAAATCGGCAAAGGATCGCTCGGCCAAAAGGCGAAAGACAACTTCGCGGCGTTGGATTTGTTGAAGCAGCTTGAAATTGAAGAGCGTGAACCTACCGATGCCGAAAAGCGCGTTTTGGCACATTATGTGGGCTGGGGCGCGTTCGGCCAAGCGTTTCAGGACGCTTTTGAACCCTATGCTGATGTCGAATGGAAGGACATCAGCGGCCACATCAAAACCTATCGTTTCAGTGGCGCTGATAAAGCGCACTTTGAGCTTTACAAACAAATCAAGTCACGTTTGACCGATGAAGAATTTGCCAGCGCGCGCGCTTCGATTAAAAATGCGCACTACACAGCGCCGCCCGTTGTAAAAGCCATCTGGTCGGCATTGCAGCATATGGGCTTCACTGGCGGGCGCGTGCTGGAGCCTTCGATGGGAACGGGCAACTTTTTCGGGTTCATGCCGCCGGAGCTAACAGCGCGCAGTCGGCGCACCGGCGTTGAACTTGATCAAGTCACCGGCAAAATGGCGCGTTATTCGTATCCCGGCGCGCAAATCCACATCAAAGGTTTCGAGGAAACTCCCCTACCCGACAATCAATTCGACGTGGTGGTTGGTAATGTGCCCTTTGGCGATTATGGTGTCATTGACCACGATTATGTCAAGCAGGGCCGTAAATTCTTAACAAGCCGCGTTCACAACTACTTTATTGCCAAAAGCATTGATAAGGCTCGGCCCGGCGGCATAATAGCCATCATCACATCGGCGGGCACTTTGGATGCCCGCACCGCGCAAGGCGTGCGTGAGGCGTGGGCTGATAAAGCGCATTTTCTGGGTGCGATCCGTCTGCCTAATACGGCCTTTGAAGAGAATGCCGGCACGCGGGTAACTACCGATATTATCTTTCTCCAGAAGAAAGACCCTGCTTTTGAAGCGTTGCACCCGCGCGATGCAGAGGGGCATTTCATCGAAAAGTGGACGGAATCCGTTCCTGTGCAAGTGCGGCATAAAGATGACAAAGATGGCACTGGCCCCGACTACGCTGTGCATCTCAATGAATATTTTCAAGCGCATCCCGATAATATGCTCGGCAAGTTGGCTGTCGGCGGCGGGCTTTACAACGACAAGCAAAGCGCTCTTGAAAGTGATGGGCGCGATATGGCTCTTGCTTTGGATGATGCTATTTTGTCGTTGCCTTCTGACATTTTTTATCGCCCCGAAGATGAAGCGGAGCGCGATGCGCAGGATCAATTAAAACTGGCTGATGAAAGTATTAAGCCGGGCGCGTTTCACTTTGAAGATGGTGAAATCTACCAGAATCGCAACGGCCATCTGATGCCGGTTGATGTGAAAGACGCTAAAGAACGCAAGCGTCTGATGGGCCTCTGGCATCTGTGCCGCTCCTCCAAGGAACTGCTGGCCTCAATGTATGAAGATGTGCCCAATGAGGTGATTGAAGCGAAGCAGCAGCTTCTTAATCAGGCGTATGACAACTTCGTGCGCGAATTCGGGGACTTGCATAAGCGGCCCAACGTGCGCGCTTTCTGTTCTGACCCTGACGCTGGTTTGCTGCTGGCTTTGGAACACGCTGACCGCGAAACCGGCGCGATTTCCAAAGCGGACATTTTCTCGCAACGCACTATTACGCCCCACTCCACCGCCGAAACTGCATCTTCACCGCAGGATGCTCTGGGCATTGTTTTAAACGAATGCGGCGAACTGGATTGGCGGCGCCTCAGCGAACTGCTCAATCGTGAGCCTGAAGGCATTCGTGATGAACTGGCCGGGGCCGGTCTTATCTTCCGTGACCCCGAAAAGGAAACCGACCCCGTTACCGCTGGTTGGGTGACGGCTGATGCCTATTTATCGGGCGAAGTCAAGCAAAAGCTAAAAACCGCACAGGCCATTGCGGAAGTGGACGCTTCGTATAAGCCAAACATCGAAGCGCTCGAAGCGGTTCAACCACAGCCGCTTTTACCCTCGCAAATCGAAGTGCGGCTCGGCGCGCCTTGGGTGCCACCGCAGCACGTCAATGACTTCATCACGCATATAGTGGGAACTGGTTACAGCAAGGATTTGGTGCAGTTTTCTAAGCATCTGGGCTGGACCATCAACGCGCTCGACCAATGGGATGCGCGGCGCGACAACGCGGCCATGACCAGCGCGTGGGGCACGCCTTCCATCAACGCCCTGAAAATCCTCGAAGCCACGCTCAATATGCGTGATGTCACGCTGACCAAACCTGACCCTAACGACCGGGAAGGTAAAAAGCGCGTCACCGATGTGGCGGCCACGCTCGCCGCGCGCGAGAAGCAGCGCCTTTTGAAAAATGAGTGGAAAAGCTGGATTGAAAATGATGCGGCGCGCCATGCGGGTTTGGCGGACCTTTACAACGAGATTTTCAACACAACGGCGCCGCGCGCCTTCGACGGATCTCATTTAACTTTTCCCGGCATGGCTGCTGGTTTTGCCAAAGGTTTTCGACAGCACGCAAAAAACGCTGTCTGGCGCGCCATTCAAACCGGCAACTGTTTGTTCGATCACGTTGTCGGCGCCGGTAAAACCGGCTGCATTGCTGCTACCACGATGGAACTGCGCCGCTTGCGTTTGGCAAAAAAGCCGATGATTGTGGTGAGGAATCCCCAGCTTGAGCAATGGGAGCGGGAATTTCGGGAAATCTATCCAAACGCCAAACTGCTGGTTATCAATGAAGGCATGGGCAAAGCCGAAAAGCGCCGGGAACTTACGCATAAAATCGCGACAGGTGACTGGGACGCGGTCATCGTCGCGCAAAGCACTTTCAAAGAAATGCCTGCCTCGCCGCGCTTGTATCACGAGTTCATCGAAGAACAATTGTGGGAATTACGCGCCGCGTTGGAAGAAGAAAATCAGCGTGCCTCAGCGCAAAACGGCAAAAAGAAATCGCGCTCACAGAAGAACATCGAAAAATCCATTGCCAGCTTGGAAATCAAGCTGAAAACCATGCAGGCCGATGTCACAGAACATCAGGATCGCGGTTTGTATTTCGATGAGATGGGCGTGGATGCCCTGCTGGTAGATGAGGCGCACGACTACAAAAATTTGTTTTTCGCCACCAAGATGAACCGCGTTGCGGGCCTCAATAGTTCTTCATCGGAAAAGGCGATGGACTTGTTTGTGAAGTCGCAAAATATGCTGAAGAAAAATAATCAGCGCGGACTCATCTTCGCCACTGGCACGCCGGTTAGCAATACGCTGGGCGAAATGTATACGATGAAGCGCTATTTGATGCTGCCAAAACTCAAAGATTTGGGCTTTGACCGCTTCGACTCGTGGGCCGCGACTTTTGGCGATACGGTGACTTCGATTGAAAAGGCGCCTGAAGGCGGATTTCGACAACGCACGCGCTTTGCAAAATTCGTCAATGTGCCGGAAATGGTCGGCCTGTATCGTCAAGTCGCGGACGTGAAAACCCGCGATGATTTAAAGGATATTTTGCCAACGCCTGCGCTCGATGGCGGCGAACCGAAAATCGTCACGGCGCCCGCCTCACCTGAACTCAAAGCCTACATGGAAACGCTGCAAGAGCGCGCGAAAATTCTTCAAGTCGGCGATGAAAACGGGCGGCGCCCCCTGCCCAGCGAAGATAACTTTTTGCTGATTACCTCAGATGGCCGCAAAGCCGCTTTGGATTTGCGTTTAATGGTGCCGGGCGCGCCAGATAATTCTCATTCCAAAGTCGCCAAATGTGTGGCGAATGTGGCACGCATTTACGGCGAAAGCAGTGACCGCAAAGCAACCCAGTTGGTATTTCTGGACATGGGCACGCCGACTGGCGAAGCAAATAAGGGAGCAAATAAAAAGTCCAAACCCGCCAAAGTCATTGTGAAAGGCGCGGCCAAAGGTTTACCTGATGTTGATAATGATGATCTTGCCGATGACAATGACGAAGGTTTGGACGCGGAAGAACAGCGTTTGGTGGGCAGTGTTTACGATGACATCAAGCGAAAACTCATTGCCGCCGGCGTGCCCGAAAAAGAGATCGCTTTCGCGCATGATTTCAACACGCCCGCGCGCCGCAAGGAAATGAGCCGCCTGATGGATACCGGGCAGTTGCGCGTCCTAATCGGCTCTACTTCCAAAATGGGCGTTGGCCTCAATGTGCAGCGTCGCCTTTATGCTAATCATCATTTGGATTGCCCTTGGAAGCCCGGCGAACTGGAACAGCGTGATGGGCGCATCCTGCGCCAAGGGAATATGCATCACGAAAGCCAGTGGGATATTCCCGTTCAGATTTATCGCTACGGCACAGAAGGCTCGTTCGATGAATATATGTGGCAAGCTGTAGCAAAAAAGGCGGCGTTTATTGCTCAGACGCGGCAAGGCGAGTGCGCACGAACCTGCGAGGACATGGACGAAACTGTCATGACAGCCTCTTCCATGCAGGCGGCGCTTTCGGATAATCCGCTGATGGGCGAAAAGGCGCAAGTGGACTCTGATGTTTATCGTATGACCCAATTGCGCAAAGGCTACCTTGATAATCGCTTTCGCGTGCAACGCCAATTGGCCGGTTTGCCCCGACAGCGCGACGAGGCGCTCAAAGACGCCGAAGACCGGGAACTGGCGGCTGTTCACTTCGATAAGCATCGTCAGGAGAAATTCTCGCTGATGGTGAACGGGCAGGTTTATGATGATCGCCACGAAGCGGGCGTGGCTCTTTCGCACGCTCATGAAGCCGTGTTAGACGCGCTCGATCATCCGCCGTATGAAGCGAAAATCGGTCACTATCAAGGCTTTGACATCTATGCACAAGTCGCACCTGACCAATGGAGCGAGTTTGACCCGCTGGTTTCCAATCTGGCCTATCAACTGCGCACGCCGGACGGCAAGGGAAAGCGTTGGTTACACGCGGGCAGTTCAGCCGCTTCAACCACAACCAAAATTGACAACACGCTGAAAAACTACGCTTTTGATGCTGCCGATGCGCGCCGCCACGCCGAAACGCTGTCCCAGCATATCGCGGAATTCAAGGCGATTGTGGATAAGCCGTTCGAGCATCAGGAACAATTGAATGCTGCTGTCAAGCGTCAGAACGAAATTGACGCCGAACTCGCCAAAGGCAGCGATGCCGATACCGCTGTGGCAGACGAAGAAACTACAAACGATGCGGCTGGCGACACTAAAGTTGAAGGGGCGATTGTGGAAGACAAATTGACCAAATCCGTGGAAAGCCACTCAATGTTTGGCAATGGTCTATTGCGCTTGATGAAGGCCCTCAGTGCTACGGGCCGGGGCCGCTTGGTGGACGGAAACTTTGAATATGTGCCGCCTGAAATCCGCCAAAAGGAAGAAAATCAGCAAAAACAGTTCGCCGATCTTCGCTTGCTCTCGTCGCAGTTTGAAATCGTAAACAGATTTCCAAATGCGTTACCAAAGGAGTTTTCTCGTGAGCAAATATTATGACCCCTTTTGCCCCAATTTAAGCAAGGCTGTGGCCTCTGGTTATCCCCTGCAAGGCCGGTTGAATTTTCAGGGTTTGAAGATTTCAATTGAGAATCGCAAGGGTTCTTATCGCGAAGACAAGCATCACTCGCCTCCAAAATGGCGCAGTAAAATGTTTTGTCACTATGGCTACGTCAAAGGCAGCGAAGGCGTAGACGGCGATCATGTGGACGTGTTCGTGGGGCCTAATCCGGGCGCAACGCACGCTTACATCATCACGCAAGTGAAACCCTACAGCGGCGAATTTGACGAGCAGAAAATCATGCTCGGTTTTGATTCGGCCAAAGACGCCAAAGAAATGTATATGCGGCATTATGATACACCCAAATTCTTCGGCGGCATCGCGGCCATGCCGATGGCAGAATTCAAAAGCAAGGTGATGCACACGCTACACGGCTCCAAACTGATTAAATCGGTGTCAGGCAAGCCTTATTCGCCTACTTTATGCGCTGCCCTACTCTGCAAGGCCATCGTGGTCGGTGGTGGCGAGGATTGCCCGCATTGCGGTGCCAGTATGGAGCGCGGCGACGATGGGAAATGCAACCGCTGCTTAAAACCGTGGCCGGCGGCAACCTTAGCCGTGCCGCACCCAGACGCCGATGGAGGCTGTAAAGGCAATTGCCCGCACTGCGGCACAACGATATTCGCTGATTCGGGGGAGAAACGCCGTCTTTGCCATCAATGCAGAGCGCCGTTTGACGTGATTCCGCAAGGCAAAAGCTACAGGTTGGAACCTCTCAAAAAATCGGTGGCCGCATTATCACAGGAGACGATAGGGGCCTTGGGCAGTGTGAAATGGGTTTTGCCTTCGGCGTTTGAATTGGGCAAGGGCATCGGAGAAGAACTCGCCAAAAGTTTTAAAAGCCTCGAAGCCAAATTAGCGCCGTTCGGTTTAGGCTTGACTGACTTTTTGAAGAAACCGGATGATTCATATTATCCGCTTCCTGAAGGTGAACCGGTCATTTACACCACGCCGGAAGTGCGACGTATTGTTTTAGCGCACGCCATGCAAGCTGCCCTGAAAATCACTCAACATCCTAAAGCGGTTATCGAAGTTGCGCGCGCGCGTCTGGCGCAAGGCGAAAGCATCGCCAATCAATTCTACGGCGGCGGGGTGGGAATGGAAAATCATCTGGCGATTTTGGCGGCCATTGAAATGACACCGACAGAGTTTCGTTTAGCTCTGGCGCGCTTGAAAGGTGAAATCACAAATGAACCGACGGACGAACTTGTGGACAGTGAGGCAGTGATCAGTGAAACACTCGCGCCGGAATTAGCGCCGGGCGAAATTGCGCTTTAGGGCACACAAGGCATAAAACGATGGCGAAACTGCATTTAATGACAAAAACCGACAAGGAAACGGTCTACGTTTTCGAGTGTCCCGGCTGTGGCTGTGGGCACTGGGTGCGAACGCATGGCCCCGCGCCCGTTTGGTCGTGGAATGGTGACATGGATAAGCCGACTTTCAAGCCCAGCCTACTGGTGTCGCCTCATACAGACTATCAATGCCATTCCTATGTAACGGATGGTAAGATTCGCTTTCTTCCTGATTCTTATCACGCTTTGGCGGGAAAAACCGTTGAAATTCCAGAGTGGTAAAACCCGATATGAATAATGTTCACATCCCACAATTAGAAGCCAAATGTCACTTGCGCCACTTGAAGATTTATTATTCCAATGGCGAAGTGCAGGATTTCGAGGGAATTTTTCGCGGGCCTATTTTCTTGGAAACTGGCGAGGTTTTTGTCATGGTCAGCGTGCCGCAGAGCCAACGGCACCGGGACGCCACGAACGCTTTTAATGAGATGGTGGGCCTTGAACCTTTGTGTGTTGTTGTAGATGTGCTCGGCGGTGCCGTGCTTTATGAGCCGCGCAGTGTAGAGCCAGAACGTTTTGCGCCTCCCATTTTGAAGTATTTAGATGAGAATCCGGCGTGGCCTGCCATGCTGGAAATGAGCCATCCGAAAGAAGAAGAAAACGGAATTCGTTTTCTTTTGGGCGAAATGCCAAAATAAAAGGGAGGCGATAGCTAATGTCGCCTCCCTTTTATTTCATTTCACGTTGTCGAGAAAGATGCCGCCGATGATGGCATATTTCCCAAGGATGTCGCCTCTTCTCTCGGAAGGCATTGACGACATGGCACGCACTACCAGCAATGTTGCTTCCAGAGCCTTATCGTCGTTACGTTTGGCGCGGTCTGCTAAAGCGCCGCACTCGTCTTCAATTTCGCGTCGGATGTCGTCATCCATAGTTTTCTTGAACCCTGATTCCTTGTATCGGGCCTGTTCACTCAGGCCACAATTCTTTGGCGAGGCGGTCTACGATCTCGCCCTCTGCGGCGGTCATTTCAATGTGAATTGGATTCGTGTCAATTTCGTCACAGCGATTAGCAATGTGATCTTCCAAGTCGCTTTGCTCTGCTGGCAAAGCATCCATGATTTCCTGCCACCCGTCGTAAGAAAAACTGCGTGTGACCATTGGTTCTCCTTGAAAATCGTTCGTTGGCCTCAATTATAGCCCGCTCTGCGCTGATTTGCCTTGTGCTTATAAACCTCGCGGAGAATTTCTGCGGAGGCTTCACGCCACATCCAACAAAACCAACTGCTTTTTCTCCTCGGCCCGCTGGCGTTCCAAACGTTGGGCAGCAACGGGATTGAGCCATAAAACTTCGGTGCGTGGTGCGTTGCTCTGGGCGCGAGCCTGCGTCTCGAATCGCTTCCAGTGCCCTAACATTTCATCGTAAAGACCTGAATGATAGCCAGACAACAAAACAGGCCCCGGATGCGCTTCCAGCGCTTGCAAAAGCGCTTTGTGCCCTTCGTCGTCCATTTCATGAGCATAAAGGCGCCGCTGGCGTGTTGATAAATGGTAAGGCGGGTCGGCATAAATCAACACGTCTGCATTGGCGTGGCGCGCGATGACATCCAAGGCGGGGCGATTTTCAATTTGCGCTTGTAACAAGCGTCCGGCAGCGTAGCGCACTCGATCCGGCAGGCGATGCCATGTCGCCACCGGCGACTGGTCTTCTGCGCAACGTGAACGCCATCCACTGGTGACGGTTCGTTGCTGCGACGCACAGCCCGCGCGCTGCCCGATGCTTTGCCACATGGACACCGCTAACCGGCGTGCCCGTTCGACGCGATTGCCGCGCGGCTCGCCCAAACGCCGTCGGCAAAAAACATACTCCGCGCGTGCCCATGGTGTTAGCTCCAAGGCCGCTGCCAATTCATGGGGTTTATCCCGCACCACGCGAAAGAAGTTAACAAGTTCGCCGTCGCGGTCATTGAGCATTTCCACGTTGGACGGCTCCTTGTTGAAAAAGACGGCGCCGCTGCCAAAATATGGTTCAATATAGCAATCATGCTGCGGCATATGGCCGATAATCCACTCCGCGATATTCCATTTGCTACCCGGCCATTTGAGAGTCGGGGCATTGAGTTGTGTGGTCACGATTCGTTTCTCCTTCCTCTGGATGAATGTCAAATTGCAGCGGTTCGGGAATGCCGGCGAAGGTGAGATAGCGCAGCATTTGCAGCACGCCAGACAAGGGCAAAGGAAGCCCTTTCTCTTCGTCCTTGGTGAACGGCGTGCCATATTCTTTACAATCTTCGGCAGGTTCTTCGTCGAGTCGTTCCGGTTTCATGTAAGAATGGAATTTGAACGGCATACATTCGATAAGGAATTCATGCAAATACAAATTGCGCTCGCTGAAAATGCCGGTGCCATCGCATCTCTCGCACTGATCCATGCCGCCAAAGCCGTAATCATAAGCCATGCCACTGCCGTCACAGTCCCAGCACTTTCGTGTTTCCACGCGTGCAATGCGGCCCCGCGTTAGGTCTGGTTGATGTTCCTGAATCCACAAGTCTTTGCACTGGTAGAAGCGCAGTCGCGTGTTACGGCAAGAATTGGTTTTCACAAGGCGGTTGCCTGTAAAAACAGCGGCGGCAATGGCGAGTTCATCGCTGGTGTGCAGCGCACGCCAAGCGTGCCATAGTTCAGGACTGCTCATTTTCGACCAATTAGGAATGCGGCTCATTGGCTGGGGCCTCCTTGAAATCAACGCCGGTCAAATCCACCCTACCCCACTTTTGTGAGCCACGGTAAGGCAATGGTTCCTCAAGTTGGCGCGCATTTTCTAAAAGCCATCCAAAGCGGCCCTGCTCGTAGTTGCCATAAATGCCTTCTCGCTCACTGATGGTTTTTGCCAATTCTTCAGTGGGCAGACAATCAATGAGGTCAACAACAGCAATCACACAACCAAAATGCATCGTATGCCCCTTTAAATCACAACGCAATGGCTCCAGGAGACGCGCTTTGGATTGCCCTTCTTCTTTCACCGTGAAGAATTTGAGGTGCTTTTTGGTTTTGGCTCGTGCGTTGGCTCCGGCCATGTAATACGGCCTTTCTTGCGCGCCTGAAGGAAAAAGCGTTTGCGCGCTGTGGCCGCGCCGAAATAGGCGGAATTCAAAACCCGGTAATCCACCTTGTAACCGCGAATTTTGAGTTGCTTTATCCAGTTTTTGAAAAACAGCCCCTTCTTTTCAGGAATCGGACGCCCGCGTTTTTTCTCATCGGAATGATCGTCAGGATACAGCGGCCCCCAGTTCATGAACTCCGGCACGTTTTCGACGAGAATGTTATCAATGTTGACTTCCTCGGCCCAGCGAATGACACACCACGCCGTTGCCCTACTCTGCTCGTTCATGGGCTTGGCGCCTCTGGCTCTGGCGTGATGAGTGCATTCCGGCGCGAACACGGCAAAATGCAGATGGCCGTCCGGCACAATTTTGCGGGGCCAAACGGAATCCAAGTTCTCGCACCAGTGGCGCACGTTAGGATGATTCAGCGAATGCGTTTCAATGGCGGTGGCCCAGTGGTTTACGGCATCCACTTCGATGTTAATACCCAGTTCCTCGCACGCTTCCAATAAACCACTTGTGCCACCTCCTGCTCCGCAAAAGAAATCTCCGGCTTTGATAGTGATTTTCATCGCTTGGCCTCGCTTGTGGGTAAACAAAGATGCATCCATGTTTCTTGTCCCCAATGCTGCCAGAAACGGTCATTCCAATCCGTGGCGCTCTCGCAATTGGGGCAAACGCCGGTATTGGTGCTGTGCCACCGGGGGCCAAACATCCATGTTGTTCCGGGGTGTGTCTGCTGACGGGCATCGCACATGGCGCATACATCAGATTTCTCAGATGTGGAGTCAGGTTGGATAATGTCTTTGCAGACGCGGCATACAGCAATGGCTTGAAGCGATTCGTCGTTCATTAAATGGCTCATAACGG
The DNA here is from genome assembly GCA_031372065.1 of Abditibacteriaceae bacterium. Lineage (GTDB taxonomy): Bacteria > Armatimonadota > Abditibacteriia > Abditibacteriales > Abditibacteriaceae > DASWNL01. The sequence goes on from JANMKN010000099.1 coordinate 13,523, forward strand.
CACCTCCTGAACTTCACGCGGATATGAATCCGCGATGCTTGGCAGCTCGTCCACGCATCGCGCACGGCTTGCACCAAATGAGGCACTGCATCGCGTGTATAACTGTTTTCCGCCACCTGTTTTTCCAGTGCCTCTAACTCATGACTCCACATGGGCAGTCTCCTTGTTTGTCAGTTTGGCGATGATCCGCAGTTTTTCTGCATAACAAAGTGCTACTTCGCGCAAATCATTCAATGATGTCTGATGCTCTTCATGCCAACGGGCGTGATAGGCGACGTGATCTGAAGCGGGCAAGGCGGCGATTTCCGTTTCAAATAAAGCGCGATCTGTGGGCGAACCGGATAGGGTGCTTTCCAAACAAGTGATAAGCGCCGCGCACTCGTTTTCTACGACAGAGGCAAGGGCTTGCTCGAAGGTCTGGCCGAATTGATGAAAAAACCATTTGTCGTGCCCGCCAATCAGGAAGATTGGCATATCGAGCCTTTCACTGGCGTGATCACTTTCCTGCGGGTCTTTGACTTCGCGCAGTGCATACGCCCCTGCCCCGATGAGGCTACAGGCAATGCACGCGACACGAAAATCGTCGGCGCGTAGCGTGTAAGGGTTGGATGGGTTGATAATTTCAAACAGCATAACTTGATACCTCGCTAATCTCGTTTGCTTCTCTTGGAAGTTCGCGCACTCTTAAATCTGCGGGCCATTCGTCCATGTCGCCGCCATGCAAATCGTGCGGGTTCCATGTCCATGAATTGCTGGCGGCGTTTTGGGAAAGCCTCGCTCGGTTGCCTTCGCGCTCATCAATGTGCGTGGCATCGTTGTCGCTGACGATGACCGTGCGGCCCAATTGCTTGACAAAAACCGGCACCTCCGCTTTGCGGCACTGGGCAATCGTTGAACGAATCGTCGAAAGGTCACAAGGCCGCGCGCCCGTGCCTGATTCGCCGCCGACAACGATTTGGTCAATGCGCCCCGGCATATCACCGTGATTCACAAAACCGTTTGCGCGACTTTTGTTCATCCAAAAACCACGGCGTAAAACATCTACCGAATGCATCTTCGGCCATTGGATGGCAGAAAAGTCCACCGGCTTCAAAGCCGGCTCATAGGAAATCCACTGCACGCTGGCGGGCGTTTGCATCAAAAGCGGTAAGCGCTCATTCGCCGAGTCTTGGTCTTCGATGCTGACGCCTAAATGAAGATTGCGAAGCGGCCAACCTACGTTTACATCTGGATGCAAACAACCTTCGACGGCGTTGCCGGCAAAGGCCCATACTTCCTCGCCAAACTCGTTCATCGCGGCGGCGGCGATAACCTTGTCCCACTGGACATCGCGTGTGAAATATTCCAGCATACGCTCCGGCCTTTTCGTGAGGACTTTGTATTTGTGGCGGGCCGTCATTGCCACAACAGCCAATGTTTTATCAATGAAATCGAATGGCACATCTTCGTGGAAAAGGTCGCTCTGGCTCGTCACAAAAACCGTCTGAGGCTTTTTCCAGTGCAACGGGTCTTCAAGGCGTTCAGGCACCGTGCGCACAAGGCCCGTCCAGTTCAAATTGCCGCCTTTGGTCTTTTCAACAAGGCCCTGATAAAGCGGCCCCACTTTGGGGTTGGGATTGTGACCAAGGCGCCACGCAGTTTTGATGGCGTAGCATAATTTGCAGCCGTCGGATTTTTTGTCACAACCGAGCGTGATGCCCCACGACATCGTGGCCCACTGAATGGGCGTCTTCGAACTCATGATCTTGTCTCCTGTGGTTTTTGGTTTCCTTGTGGCTTGGTGATAATACGAATACTGCAATGCTGATTAAGGCGCCGCACGCCCTTTGATTGGCGGTGATGTGCGTCCTTTTCGCGCATTTTTACAAGGTGCCGCTGAATTTGTTCCCAAGTCCAGCGCGGCCCCAGCGTGGCAACGTGTTCAATAATGCGATTGCGCGCCCGCGTCCTAATTGTCTTTTCGCGCCGTTGAGCCTGCTCAACCACAGGACGCTTTTCCTTGAGGTATTTGACGTGGTTGGCGATTTGCGGCCATGTGCGCTGTGCCCCTTTTTCCGCAACCTGTTTCACGATGAGGTTGCGACGGCGCGTGATAGCGGCTTTTTTGCCTCGTGGCATCCAGTGCGTTGTATTGGGAGGCAGACCATCGGGAGCCGCGCCTTTGTCCAGCATCGCTTCAAGATACTCGTCTTGCTTTTTGGTGAATAGAGAGTGCTTTAATTCTAAATTCACCGGCTTGGGACGCGGCCAGCGCGGTGAATCATATTCGGTCAAAAGCCACTCGGTTTGTTCCTTGGTAAAGCAAGTGCGTCCTTTGGTCGGATTCATAAAATGCAAGCGCATTTTTCCCGCTTTAACCCCGCCCACGCCATGATGACGAGCAACTTTGCCGACTTTGGGAATATCCCATCCGGTAACACGTTCGAGTGCCGTGGCAGGCCACGTTTGCCAGCAATACTTGAGAAATTCCACCATCAGCGGCGAGGCGTTGTGAACCTTATCGCCGAGCGGCCCAAACTTTTTCCAGTATTTTTGCAAAGCGCGTGGTTTGGCTGGACGCGGATCGGCAAGGGAACAGCGCGACCAACGTAGGGATGTGACTTCCTGTTGTCGGTTGCAAAAGACGACGACATTCGATTGTGGCGTGGCGCCTTTGAAATCCGTTGCCATCTGAATCGAGCCATGCCGGCACCGCAAACAACCGATTTGCGCGCCGGGCGGGGCAGGGGGGAAAAGTTCCGGCGGCACATGGGAGGCGCCACTTTCGGCGGTGGATAACACGCGCGCAAGGCGCTCTCGCGCATAAGCGTTCTGGCAATCACGACAAAAGCAACGATAACCATCGTTGCTTTTGGCCGCGCGCGCCCATTTGGTTTCGAGCGATTTCCACACACCACACTTGTGACAGTATTTTTCGCCACGTTGCAGGTGGAACAGCACACCTTCGCGCGTGGCCTCAATCTTTTCGGCAAGATCAGCGATTTGCTTTTCAGTCAAATTGAGCATGGGGATCTCTTGTGTGAAATCTTCTGTTGGTTGGCTCACGCTGATTTGCCTCCCTTTTCTGATAAATCGCAATCCGCATAATGCAGCGCGCAATCATGCGAGAAGTAGCTGTCGGATTCCACGTTCAAATTGGTGCAAAAGCGAATGGTTTGCTCTCCTTTGGCAATGGTTTCCGCGCACTGGCGGCAACGGATGCGGCCCGATGATGCCTCGACTTCGGCCCGGCCAATCTCGAAAATCGTCCCGGCGCCGACGTTGCGGCGATAACCGGCGTGAATATGGCCGCGAATGATGCCCGCGCTACGGCTTGAAATTGTCGTGAATTTTTCCGCGCGCTTTTGGCGGGTCAGTCGGGTAGGGTGCAAGTTGGAAATTTTGGTGGTCATGTCTTTGAAAACCTGTTGGTGAATTTTTGCAGGGGGAAACACTTCCCCTGCACCATCGCTTGCAGATCTGCCAATTGCGCTCAGTAGCGGCGCTCTGTGCCGCGTCCGCCGCAACGGGGGCAAGAGCCGCCGCCATCCTCGCTAATGTGGTCTAATTCGTCTTCCGGCAGTTCGTCGTGGTCATGTTCACCATAAAATCGGGGCATATTCGTCTCCTTTTTGTCGCCATGAGGGGCCGGACTTGATTTTTAGTCCGGCCCCGCTGTCGTTTTCAATCGAAATAGCTGTTGTAATCCCAATCGCCATTAGGCAGATAACCGGGCTTCAATTCGCCGGTTTCGGGGTCAATGTGAGGCGGCACCGCAATTTTTTCAACAGGCGAGGCTTGCGCGTGGGTGAGATGCAAAACCTTTTCAGCATCGCGCCGCAGTTCGCCGCGCCGCACGCAACCTTCAATGAACCGCTCCAAATGCTTGCAATGCAAAAGCGGCGTTTTGATGCTAATCGTGATGCCTAATTTCTTGGCAGTGGGGTTCAAGCGATAGAAAGAATGCTCGCAGTTGCAACGGCATTCGCCCGTTACAAGGTCAACTTCGGGGCGATGTTCAATGCCTTCATCGGCGCGTGTGAATGACTTGGTGACGCCACAAGCGATTTCGGGCGTGGTTTCGGCGCGGCGAACACGACGGCGAATTGGGGTAGGGTTGTAAGAGCGGGTTTTGCGGTGCGGGCGGACAAAGGTGTCATACGGGCCGCGCCGTGTCTCGTTGTTGGCAACGGCGGAGCCGACGACGGGCTTTTGGGTTGGTGCGACTTGTGTTGTCTCTTGCGTTGCGGCTTGCGTTGTAACGTCTGTCTGTTGATACTTCATCTTGAATCAATTCTCCAATCCGGTTTTGGTTACGATTGAGGCGCCAACTTTTCCAGAGTGGGGCGCCTTTTTCGTTTTACACTTCTAAAAACCTGCTGGTGAATTTTTGCAGAAATTTACATGAAAATTCCCCTGCAAAAATATCTTTTTATTTTTCCTTTTGCGGCAACGTTTCTTGTGGCGTCCCTTGTGGCGTTCGGGCTTTCAAATCTGTCAAGGCGAAATCAATTTCGCACGCCATTTGCGTGGTCTGGCAATGAATCCAGCGATAAGTTGAGGCGAAAAACGCCACAAGATCGCAGTGCCATAAAGCCGCATCTTGGGGTGGGTTGGCATCAAAGGAATGGTTGAGATAATTGCCGATTTGCGGCAATAGGAAATCAAAGTGATGGATTGTTTGCTTTAGCTTGTAATGACGGCGCGCGCGCCATGCCGACGGGCTTTGGGCCTCGTATAAAACTGTGAAGTCGTTTAATTCCAGTGCCCCAAAGGTATTGTTCCAGCGTTGGAGAAGTTCGCTTTCAGAGGGCACCCGCGTAAATAGTTCAACAGGCCAGAAATTGACGACAATTGGCTCTATGCGGCTCATCAGACGAATCAAGCATTCATCAAGGCGTTGTAACTGCTGTGTTAGAAAGGCACTTTCAGCAGGCTGCTGTGTGGGCATTGTTGCGCTTCGGGGGACAGGATTAGCATTTGCCCCCGCATTCACCCCCGTATTCACCCCCGCAGTGGCATAGCCGTTAGTGACAGGAGACTGACCGCCGGTGCGGAATCTGTTATGGAATTCGTCATGGAATCCGTTTTGGTTGTGTTGACTCATGATGCCCTTTTATAATGCCCTTGACGGAAAGAGGATTTTAGCGTTAGAATCCCATTTGTATTTGTCGTGATTCACAATTCTGATTTACAACTTGATGAGGCCAAGAGCCGCGTTTTTCTCTTTGAGAAGGGCGCGGCTTTTTCATTCTACATTGATGTTGTGAACCATGGTTCACATTACAGCAAAAAACAGCACATGAAAACAACATGGAAACCAATCCCAATAAAAATTGAATTCATTGGATTCGATTAATGACCTGATGCCGGAGGCCAAACATGGCCCTGCCCGTTCCCATTCCGCCTGTAGAATTTGCCCATGAAGCAGCGTATGCAGCCGTGCATCCAGTAGCTTATGCAAATGAGCCAGTGCGCGAGATCGAAATTTATTTAGAGCTTCAAAAAAGCCATGTAGATAAAAAAACCGGGCGCATTTGGGTTCGCGGTGTAGCGACGGATAACAGTGTTGATTTTCAGAATGACATCGTTCAGATTTCGCAGATCGGGACAAACCTCTCTATCCTTAACCGGGGCTGGGGCAAGTTCAATTTTGAGCATCACGATGAAAAAGTCGGCGAAATTACCCGAATTGCCTTTATCTCGCCGGCAGAAGCGCGTGCCAAATACGGCGTTGAGTGCAGCGGAACAGTGTTGGAGTTGGAAGGATTTATCTATGCGGTCACTGACAAAACGCCGGAAAAATCGGATGTGCGCGAAGTTCACAGACTTATTGACGTGGACGCGCGACTGGGTTTTTCGCTGCAAGGCGGCATCGTGCAACGTATTCCTGTGCAAGGCAAGGATGGTAAGACTTACAAAGTCGCTGTGCCTTCGTTCGTAAACCTCTGCGCGATTACGACGCAGCCAGTCAACATGAACACGATTTGCCTGCCGTTTGCCAAATCGTTAGCCGCTGTTCTCTGTGAAGGCGGCTTAAGCGAAGCAGAGTGGGCTGTGGTCAGCGAGGCCAGTGAAGCAGATGGCGGGACTGCCTCCGGGACGAATAAACCGGCGCCGATGCTGTTCATGGGCGACGGGGCCGGGGTAGACGATTTGATTAAATCGCTGGTGGGAGCGGCATTGGCCTCAACCGGTGGTCAGGCTTTAGTGGGCGCTTTAGGCGGTGACAGCGTGCGTATGGGGGCCGTAGACCCGAAAAGCGTGGACGACACAACTGACGACAAGAAATCTGCAAAATGTCACAAATGTGCCACTTCCTTGAGTAAAATGACGAAGTTCTGCCCCGAATGCGGTGCGGCGCAAAGCAGTGCGCAAAGCACGATGCAGCCGGAATTAAAAAAATCGCTGGTGAATGCCTCGGCTGGATTTTCCCAAAACTTTGGCATCTCGGAATGTGAACAGGCGATAGACATCATAATGGCGGCGCAAATTTTCATGAGCGCTTTGGGTCGCAATTGAGGAATTAAACCACAGAGACAATCAGGAAGTAGACAATCAAGAACAGGCCCAGAGCCGCGATTCTCCATTGGAGAAAAGCGGCTCATTTGTTTTTAGTTTGAGGAGACAATTATGAAATTGTTT
>JANMKN010000106.1:0-16163 GCA_031372065.1 Abditibacteriaceae bacterium
CAAAAATGCCTCTGGCGCGCATAATATGGCGGTTGATGAGGCTCTTTTGCTCTCGCAAGCGCCAAACGACGCGCCGGTTTTGCGTTTTTATGGTTGGAATCCGCCCTGTGTTTCGCTCGGCAGATTTCAAAAAGGGCCACCTCAAAATTCCGCACTCCGCACTCCGCACTCCGCATTTATCCGCCGTCCCACTGGCGGGCGCGCGATTTGGCATCAGCACGAAATAACTTATGCCGTTGTGCTGCGTCAGGAACTTTTGCCCCAGCAATGGCATTCTGTTATTGGATCGTATCAATGGCTCAGTCGCGCTTTTATTCATGGATTGCAAAGTTTGGGTGTGCAAGCGCAGTTAGCTGAAAGCGAAGTTCGTCACAAAAACACGGCGCGCGACGAAAACTGTTTTGCTTCGGCGGCGCGCAGCGATTTTGTGGTGGACGGCAGAAAGCTGATCGGCGCCGCACAATGTCGCAAAAACGGCGCGATTTTGCAGCATGGTTCGCTTTTATTGTCAATAAACCGCGAAAACTGGCAGAAAAATGTCGGCGGTTCGATGGAAGCGACAGTTTCGTTGGACGAATTGGGAATTTTCGCCTCGCGTGACGAAATTATTCAAGCACTTTGCCAAGGCGTGCAAAGCACTTTGGACGCGCAATTGCAGGAAGATTCCTTGTCGGAAAGCGAAAAAACTCAGGTTTCTCGCTTGTTTTCACAAAAATACACACGTTCTGAGTGGAATTTCTTAGGCCAAGAGCCTTAAATGGCGATAAGAATAGTCTAAAATAGAACGTTACGGTGCGAAGGGAAGTGTCGGATTACGGGCGTTTAGCGAGAAAGCACTCAGGTGTTTGCAGACCGCTAAATGCCACGTTATAATAGCGGCATTGCACGGAGTTGCGACGAAGTCAGGATCAAAGCATAGAAAACTAAGGTTATCCATGCTTTTTTTCACATCACAAGAAACGCTCGCAAGCATCGCAGCCCGAAGGTAAAACATCATGGCAAAGATTTTAGCGGTTGACGACGAAAAACATATCGTGCGTTTGGTGCAGATCAATCTGCAAAAAGAAGGCTACGAAGTCGCGACGGCCAACACTGGCAAAGAAGCGCTGGAGGTTGTCGGCGAATTTGGGCCTGACTTGATTGTGATGGACGTTATGATGCCGGAAATGGATGGCTTTGAGGCATTGAAAAAGCTCAAAGAGAATCCCGCGACCAGCGAAATTCCTGTCATCATGTTGACCGCCAAAGCGCAGGACGCCGATGTGTTTCGTGGATGGCAGTCTGGCGCCGATTTGTATTTGACCAAGCCGTTTAATCCGGCGGAATTGCTGACTTTCGTGAAACGTTTGCTGCAAAGCGCAAGTGTCACGGAGAAAACATACAGCATTGACGAAGTGGACGACAGCTTGATTTTGCCACCGGATACGGATTTGGATAGCGAAGTGAACGCGGGAGTGGACGCGAAAAATTAATCGAAAATTAATTTTCGCGGGGAACTTTTCGCGGAACCGCCGAACTCTATACAAGTGACGCGCTCCATTTCGTGGAGAGTTCTTAAGCCAAGTTGCAAGTGCCACTTGCATTTGGACTTGTGATCTGACAACGCAGAATTCATCCAAGAAAGGGTCGAAAAGGACAAAACATGGCACGGGACGAAAGAGACGATTTTCAAAGTGGCGACGGTAGCGCCTTATTGTATGGAGGTATTGCTGCCGGAGTGTTGTTGGGCGCAGCGTTATCCACTTATTTGTGGCGTCGTCGAGTCCGCGCACTGAATTTGCTCAATCTATCGCCCTTGGAACGTGCTGAACAAATGATTGCGAATTGCGAACGCAAGTTGGAGTCCATTGAGCAATCGTTTGAGCAGTCGTTTGAGAATTTGAAGTCGGACCGCTAATGTAAAAACCTGTCGTTACGGTCAAAACACCAAACGGTTAAAACACCGGCGAATTTTTGAAGATTTTAGAAACCCGCCTCGTCCGGCTAAAGGCGAGACCACAACCATGGCAACAACGGCAGTAAAAATTTTTCCGCAGATTGGATTGGGCAACGCCCTTGCCGCGCGCGCCGCTAAAGAGCGGCCCCGTCCGGTAGGGGAGCCGCTGCAAGAACCAGTTCAAGAAGTCGTCGAAGCCGAAACTCTCGAAGCGCAGCAATTGCTGGAAGCTAACGAAGACGTAGACGTCACCGAAACTCTTGAAAGTGACGGCGATACCGATGTGGCGCCTGCTCCGGCAGCAGCGCCTCTTAGTGAAGCCAAAGCCGCGTTCTTGGCGATTTTGCAGCGCGCCAAAGAAGGCGACCGCAAAGCCTTTGAAGAGATTTATCAGCTTTACCATCGCCGCATTTACAATGCGGTTTACGGAATGCTCGGCGATCACGACGATGCCCAAGATGTAACTCAAGATGTATTTATGCGCCTCAACGACGCGCTGCCGACTTTGCGCGCCGATGAAGCCTTTTCAACCTATTTGTATCGCATTGCTTTGAATTTGTGCCGTGACCGCGCCCGCCGCAAAAAGCGCGTGCGTTTTCAAAGCATGGACACGCCGCGCGTCACCGATGAAGGCAGTGCCGAGCCGATGGAATTTCCCGATTTGGGCCAAACCGGACGCTTGCCGGAAGAAACGCTGACCACCGAAGAATTGCAACGCCGCGTGCGCCAGGCGGTGCAAACCTTGTCCAACGACCACAAAGCCGTCATCGTGATGCACCATTTTCAAGGTATGGAAGTCAACACCATCGCGCAGATTTTAAGCGTGCCCACCGGCACCGTCAAAAGTCGCCTCGCGCGGGGACGCGACCAACTGCACCGCAAACTGCGCGGCTACTTGAACCCGTAAGCCAACGAGAAGTTTCGCGCTTCATAATTGAAAAGACCTCTTGCCCGAATAGGCAAGAGGTCTTTTTTCGTCAATTAGCTTGACGGTGATGTAACCCTTAAAGATTGGAAAACTACAGTAACGCATGAGGACACACGCCGTGTGTGATCTCCTGATTTTAGAGCCAATAATCCGTTAGTGACTATAGCGCCCAACTGGTCGAAGGTTAGAAAAAGCGGAGCTGGGCGCCCACCTGTAGGCAGGGGAGGTTTCTCTTCCAAACGAGTTGCTCCTCAACCAAGTAGCTTCCTGTTACTTTTCACATAAATCCACCAACGCCCAAAAGTTCTTTCAACTCTTCAGGTGTTTTTGGATTGTCAAGGAGTTGTTTTGTCAGACCATTTTCCGGTTTGACACCGTAAACCGAAGGTTTTTGCCACGCCGGGCCGTAGCCCATAATGACCAAACGGCGCATTCCGCCACCGGGTTTGGTCGGCAAGGCGCGATGCCATGTGGCGCCATGCACCAAAACGATGCTTCCGGCAGGCAAAGTCAGCACGATTTGGTTTTCTTTGTCCTCCAAATCGCCGCGTGGCAAATCGGCTTCTGTCCAGTTGTGCGAACCGGGAATCACGCAGAGCGGGCCGTTCAATTCGGTCACATCATCCAAATAAAGCAGCGCGTCTAAGGTTTGCGGGCGCGGCATGAGCGGCGGCAAGGGGTCGGGAATCAGGCGCTGATGAAAATGCCATTCGACTTCCTGATGCGGGTCGTCGGGAAAGCAAACGCGCGCCGTGAAACCGCGTTGTTGAATCATCGGCCCAAACAGCGCCCGCGCGATGGAAGTGACTGGCGCGAAATCTATCAACTCCAAAAATGCCTCGTGTTTATCGGCCAAATGGCGCAAAAAGATGCCGCCGAACGACTTTTGGCCGCTACGTTCGATGTGCGAATCTTTGGCAACGCATTCGTCCATTGCCGCGCGCAATTTTTCTATTTCGTCTTGAGGCAAAAGGCTTTCGCGCACCAAATATCCATCGCACACGAATTGCTTGATTTCTTCGGGCGTCGCCAAAACTTCAACGCGCCGCGTCGGATTGCCCCTGTGCGAATCGCGCACGCGGTAATCAATGACATGACGGCCAGGAATCACAGCAGAATTGAATGAAATCGCCATCGTTTGGTCCTTTGCTTTCCTACCACGCTTCGTTCGATTTCCTATAGTTTGTTTTGAAAAACAAAAGCGCTGCAACTTTTTGAGTTGCAGCGCTGGCATTGACTGGATTTCCTTTTAAAATCCGCGATCCAAAATTGTGCTGGGCCGCTCGTAGCGAGCATCAAAGCGCTCACTTAGGAACGTGCGGTGGCGCCAATCGGTGGGGTCAAGACGCGCCGACACGCCCTGACTCTTAACGGCATCCACGGCTTCCGCGCGCGAAATCCAACGCCCAGAACTGAGGAGGTAACGCCAGCGCAAGTAGCCCGGCAGCGACATGAAATTCGCGGGCGGCGTAAAAGGCGTGAGTCCTTTGACACTCACATGGTCCTGAGCCTGCACCTGCGTGACAGGGACAGCACCCAACATTCCAACAAGCAGCGAAACGGCGATGAACTTGTGTTTCATAGTTTTAGCATAACAAGCCCTGCATTTATGGCAAGTCATGGCCGCTTTACAAGACTTAATTTCTTATCGGCTATACCAATCGTTGCAATGGCGCCAGAGTTGAATTCCAAAAAATCGGCTTCGATGCCGTCGCTGAAAATTACGCCATTTTGTGGCATCCGCGAAATGATCTGCAAGCTGTCGGCATCACGCAAAGTGCCGCAAATTAAATTGGCTTGCGAAGTTTTGGAAATGAACGGCTCGCGCACCGCGAAGCGCAATTCATTGGCGCTCCAATCAAAACGATAATTGTCTGCAATGCATTCTATCTGCGGGTCGGTTTTTGGCTCAATAGTAACGCCGCCTTGCGCCTGTATTATTCCTGCGGCGCCGGTGAGAATGGAGCGCCACCAACCCGTCGAACCGGCGCCGGTGGCGACGATAATGCCGCTGGACGATTGCGGCTCGTGCTGGCCTTGATAAACCAATTCGTAACGTGCCGAAACGTGCGTTTGCGCGCCGATAAATAAATCGTTTAGTGCGTGCAGACTTTGCCCATCATTGAGGCTCACTTTCGCCATTGTAATCGGCGCGATTTGATAATAGCCCTTTGCCGCATTTTGCAAAATTGTCGCGGCATCGTTGATGTAGAACGGCAACAGCACGCCATCAATGCGCCGATAATCGGGATTAAAGGCCACGAGTGGCTGTCCCTCAAGATATTTCGCCGCGTTGACGACCAATCCATCGGGGCCAAGTGTGACGATTAAATCGTCGTGGCCAAAGGTAAAAGTTGGCAAAAATTCGCGTTCAATCCACTGCGCGCGCACGCCTTGTGGAATCGCGTTTTGCAATTGCAGTTTGGCTGTTTGATATTCTGCGTGCGCCTGTTCGTAATCCGAAAAATCCACGCCCATTCGCCCTAAATAAAACTGCGCTTGCTCGCGCGTGTTAAAGCGTTCGATCAATTCTTCGAGCGCGGTTTTTTTGGTGATAACGATGATTTTTTCGTGGGCAGGCATGATTTTTACTCACCACAGAGAACGCGGAGCGCGCCGAGAAAAATGATAGCCGCAAAAAAGTGCAGAAAACACAAAACCGCAAGCAAATTTCGAAATTCTTTGTGTTTTGTTTTTTGCGTATTTTCGCGCGCGTTGGCCCGCTTCTCGGCTCCTCAGCGGTGAATCTTATTTCTCTTGTGATTGCAAAAGCGCCGAAAGAATGTCGGGCGTGATGTTTAAGTTGCCGATTTTTTCGGCGTTTTGGCCTAAGTCGCGCAGGCCTAATGCCAGCACCAAACGCGGCTCCAGCGCTTTGAAAAGTTCCAACTCGCGTTGCAAAGCGGCGGCGCGAAAGGCGTCTTCCGTTTCAAAAGCTGCGCCGCGCGACTGGGCTTCGCGCAGGGCGTTAGCGGCTTGCAGATCAATCAGTTGTTGGCGCTGTTCTTCAAGCGAAACTTCCGTGTTAAGTTCGCTTTGCTTGATTTTGCGTTCTTCTTCGACAGCGGCGGCGCGGCGGGCATATGTCGCTTCGTCGGCGCGCCGCAACAGGCTTTCGCGATAGGGCGCTTCGAGCGCTTTGCTCATTTCGGGCGCGGGTTTAGCGGCCAAAAAATAAACATTCAGCAGTTCAACGCCCAGCGAGGCCAACAAACCTTGTGTGACAATGGCGTTTTGCACTTGCGCGGCGATGGTTTGCGAATCGCGAATGGCATCTTCCAAACTGCGGCTTTGCACCAGTTGGCGCGTTTGCATCTGGATGACATTCGCAATGCGTTGCGGCAAACGCTGCGGGTCATCAGCGATATAAGTGCGGCGGCGCGGCTCCATCGTGAAATTGAGCAGTGCGGCGGCGGTTTGCGGGTCGGCAATGCGATAAGTGAACTGGCCTTGAATAGTGACGGCTTGAAAGTTTTGCGTCACTTCGTTGAAGACGAAATTACCATCCGCAGAACTGGTCGGCACCGCCACGATTTGCGTGTTGTGTTGCAAATAATAAAAGGCCAAACCCGCGCCCGACCTCACCACGCGTCCCGAACGGTAGCGAATGATATATTCCGTTGGCAAGCCTTTGAAAAATCCGAGGTTAATCATAGTTGTCCTTTGTCATCGGTGTTTAAAATATCGCACAAGGCGCGGGCAGCGGCTAATCCCGACAGGGTGGCGCCTTCGACGCGCGGCCCCGCGCCGGCGCTGATAAAAGCATCGCCTGCGAAAAAAAGCGACGCCGGTTTTTCAATCATCAAATACGGCGCGGCGTGTGTAACAAGCGGCTTGGCATAACGCCAGCGATGCGCTTGCGCGGAAATCACTTTGGCGCCCAAATAATCGCGCGCGGCGTTCAGCAAAAGTGCAGTGACCTTTTGCGGCTCGTCTTCAAAATGTTGGCTTGTCCAATCGCCGCGCGCATGAATTGTGACGCTGCCGGGCAAAGGAGAAATACCTTTTTGGTAGTTATCGGCTATCCACGAAATCGGCCCATTTTCGATATGTAAAGCGCCCGGAAATGGAATTTTGCTGGCGCCGTCCAATTGCGCTAAAACGGCCCAACTTGGTTCGTAATTGATTTTTTGGAGCGCGTTCTTTGCGTCGTCGGGCAAGGCAAAATCGCCTTTAAAAAAGGCCAGACTTTGCGGCACGGGCGGCGTGAGAATTAAAGCATCGGCGTGATAAGTTTCGTTCGCTTCGACGCTCCATTGTGCGCCGTGATAAGTGATGCGTTGCACCGTTTCATTCAAGTGAATTGGCAAAGCATTCGCTAAAAATTTTGGCACATCAGTCATGCCTTTCGTGCCACAAAAACGCGGATAGTTTTCGTCTTTTTTGATTTCGTCCGACGGATAACCGCGATACCACTCGCGCGCGATTTGCCCTTGGCGCATTTCGTCAATCAAACCGGAAAATTCCGTGTTGCGACTCGTGAAAAACTGCGCGCCGTGATCGAAAACGGCATTTTGATTTTCACTTTCCACGCGCTGCGTTGCCATGCGCCCGCCCACGCGGCGACTTTTTTCGAGTAGCCAAACGTCATGGCCGTTTCTCTTCAATTCGCGCGCCGCCATAAGGCCACAAATGCCCGCGCCGATGATGCCGATTGTCATGAGAGAAAATTTATCACTAAAATCAGGCGCCACGAGGCATTATTTTATACACGATTTAAGTGAGCCAAATAAATTATCTGTGTGGACGGTGACATTGTGTTAACGTAGTGTCAAATTGTTGCGCTTTCTTCAAACGCGCACCCGAAGGAGACCGAAATGCTGAAACAATGGTTCAACAACGGGAAATCATCGCGTTTGGTGCATGGTTTAGGCTTTGCCGCTTTGATGAGTTCGTTATTATTGTGCGTCTTGACTCCGGCCCGTGCCGAGACATGGACGGGTCGCAAAGATGGCTGTGGCGAACCGGGCGCTTCGCTCTGTGGCGATAATGGAACATGGGGCGATAAATACAACTGGAGTAGCGAAACCGTGCCCGGTGCGCAAGATGATGTGACTATTGCTTTTGGCACAATTAATGGTGGAGCGCGCATCATCAAAAGTCTGACAGTCACCGGCGGCTCACCTGGATTCGACTCGCTGCTCGTCAAGGAAACTCTACAAGTCAGTGCCGGGGAGATTGGCGTCACTACCACGCTGCAAACCGGCATTCTCACGATGAGTGGTGGCCTCATCAACACTCCGGTTGGCTTGCTCAAAGGTGACCGGGAGCAAGACCGCGTTTTCAACTGGACAGGCGGTGTTCTTGTTTCGCCCAACTTTCAGATTCCCATTGACGGCAAGTTGATTATCAGCGGCACCAGCCCCAAATACGTCGCAGGCCGCATCATCAACGAAGGCACTGCCACTGCAAAAGGGCGCGGTGTAACGGGTGGACTGCCTACAGGCGGCAGTGGCAATGGTTTCACTAACAAGAGCACTGGCACCTTTACGGTGAGCGGCGACTTCCTCTTCCATCAGGATTCGGCCAGTCAGCAACAGGTTTTCGACAACGAAGGCATCTTTATAAAGGATGGCGGCGGCACCACTGATATGAGCCTGTTCGTGCTTAACAATACGGGAACTGGTATTGTCCGTGTGGAAAACGGAACGCTCGTCACAACTCTGGGTGGCACCGGCAATGGCGATTGGACGGTTTTGCCGGGCGCAGTCTTGGATTTGAGCAATTTCGGCCTTTACCGCTTTGAAAGCGGCACGACCATAGCGGGTGGTGGCCTGGTGCGCCTGACTACCGGCCTCGTTTACTGCGCTGCTGATGTCACTTTCGGCACAGTCGCCAGCCCCACAACCTTTCTTTTAAATGGCGGCACAATAGGCACCAACGCTCCCCAAAAATTCTCCATTGCCAGCGGCAGCACTATGAATTGGACGAGCGGTTCCTTGAACGGCATTCTTGATGTGACACAGGGCGGCAAACTCGTCATCAGCGGTGCGGCAGACAAAACCTTCGACGGCTCGGTTATTAACAATGCAGGACTCACAACGTGGACCGGGCCGGGCCTTATTCGTTCGGGCCTCGGATCGCAATTCAATAATCTGGCAACCGGCAACTGGCGCTTGCTTACCGATGGCGACGTTTTTGGAAGTGGAGTGAATGGCGGCACTTCCGGCACTCATACCAATGCAGGCACCTTGAGCAAATATGGCGGGACGGGAACCACTAACTTTGTCTTCGGGCTTGCCAATACCGGCATCCTCGAAGCGAAAAGCGGCATTTTGGTGTCCGCGAATGATCTCACACTCGATACTGGTTCGCGCTTCATCGGAGCAGGGACGCATCGTTTGTTGGGTGGGAGCGTCGCCGGAAACACCACTGTTGAAGGCACTGTAGAACTACTGAGCGGCACTCTTTTCTCGAACACCGACACACCGGTCTTTAAAGTGGCATCAGGTGGCATCTTCAACTGGAAAGGCGGCTACCTCAATGCCGGGGGCGTGGCTCCCGGCGTCTTTACTATCGCTACTGGTGGCAAATTGAACATCAGCGGTCCGGCCATCAAAGAGTTCAACCGCATTACCAATGCGGGCACCACGACATTAGATGGCGGCGGTGATTTAACCGGATACGCGGGCGTTTTCACCAACACCGGCACCTTCAACGCTCTCAACGGCGCGACATTGATTGCCGGCGCATACAACAATGCCGGCCACTCAACTTTCCTCAACGAAGGCACGCTCAACATCGGCACGCCGGGGACAGCGGGCACCTTCAATGTAACGCTGTCGAATTACACGCAGACGGCAACAGGTCGTTTGAATGTGGACATCGGCGGCGCGAGCAGTTTTGACAAGCTGAATCTGAACGGTCTATCAAACCCCGGTGTTGGCGGCGGCACCGCGACATTGGCCGGCAAAGTCAACGTGAGTTTGCTCAATGGCTTTGTGCCACCGCCCGATTCGCTGTATCGTGTCATGCCCTTTCTGGCTCAATCAGGAGAATTCTCCCAAATCGTGGATGGCAACCCCACAGATAAGCGCACCTTCGCCGCGCTCTACAACGCCACCAGTTTCAGTCTCAAGGCCTTGCAAGTGCCGCCTTTGCTCACCATCGGCAACGCCACTATCGCCGAAAACAATGCGGGCGGCATTAGCCTCAACTTCCCCGTCACGCTGTCTTTTGCCAGCGATGAAACGGTAACCGCCGCTTATGCCACCAGCAACGGCACAGCGACAGCGGGCAAGGATTACACCGCCACTTCCGGCACGCTCACTTTTGCGCCCGGCCAAATCGCTAAAACGATTACGGTGCCGATTTTAGGTGACACCACCGATGAAGACGATGAACAATTCAATCTCACTTTGAACAACAGCAAGGCCCTGCCTGCAACAGTCACTGTTACCGGCACCATCCGCGATGAAGATGGGCCGCCGGGCTTTTCGATCAACGATATCAGCATCAGCGAAAGCAATAGCGGCAAAAAGTTCGCAACCTTCACGGTTTTGTTGTCGGCTCTGAGCGAGAAAACCACCGGCATCACCTGTTATACCGCTGATGGCACGGCGCGCACGCCAAGTGATTACACCGCCAAGCGCGTTAATCTGTCGTTTGGCAAAGGGCAAATCACCAGCAGTTTCAGCGTTGAACTCAACGGCGATACTACAGACGAAATCAACGAAGTGTTTTACGCTTTGCTAACCTTGCCCATCAACGCCGGTGTCGCCAAAGCGCGCGGCGTTTGCACCATCACCAATGACGATTTGCCGCCGACGGTTTCGATTGATGACGTTTCGCTTGGCGAAGGACAGGGTGGCACGCGCTCGATAGTCTTTCATTTGCGCCTCGCACAGGTTAGCGGTAAGGTCGTCAAAGTCAACTTTGCTACTGCACTCGGCACGACTTTTCCGGCCAGCGCAGGCACCGACTTTGTTGCAGTGCCACCAACAACGGTTTCCATTAGCGCGGGCACAACTATCGCTTTAGCCCGCGTGGTCATCAACGGTGACTTATTGGACGAAGAAAACGAAACCTTCAAAGTCAATTTGAGCAGTCCGGTCAACGCCACCATTTTAGATGGTCAGGGCATTGGCACCATTCTCGATGACGATGCGGCGCCCTCGCTTTCCATCAATGATGTCAGCATTCAGGAAGGCAATGGGGGCACTAAAACTTTGTCTTTCACGGTAACGCAATCGGGAATCACTGCCAAAACCGTCGCGGTGAATTTCGCTACCGCCGATGGCACGGCACGTTCGACCAGCGACTATACAGCCAAAAGCGGCACGCTGAGTTTTGTGCCGGGCAGTGCGCTGAGTAAAAGCATCAGCATCACAATCAACGGCGACACGGTTGCCGAAGGCGATGAAAGTTTCTTCGTGTTCTTATCGGGTGCGCTAAATGCCAGCATCGGCAAGGCGCGCGGTGTCGGCATCATTACCAACGACGACGCTTCCGGCTAAATGACCTGCTGCAAAACGAAAAGGCGGTTTTCATGAAAATTTCATGGAAACCGCCTTTTTTTGTCCAGTTTTTGTATTTTCAATGATATAACACATAGCATGAGTATTAAAAATAGTTTGCCGCGCGCCGCCTTTTTTGGCGACGAAAATCGTATTGCGCGCGTTTATGCGCAAGGGCGACGCGCGCAAGTGGCGGCGCAAACCAATCTTTATCCGCACGTTGTTTCGGGCGCGGACTTTGAAAATCACGCGCCGCACTTGCACGATTTGGAAGTGATTTTTTCGACGTGGGGCATGCCGCAATTGCAAGCCGCGCAGGTGGAACTGTTGCCGAATTTGAAAGCGGTCTTTTATGCGGCGGGCAGCGTGCAAAATTTCGCGCGCCCGTTTTTGGAACGAGACATTCTCGTCGTCAGCGCGTGGCAGGCCAACGGCGTGCCGGTTGCCGAGTTTGCACTCGCGCAAATTTTGCTGGCGAATAAAGGCTATTTCGCCAACACGCGCACGTTTATTTCGCCCGAAAGTCGCGCCAAAGCCCCGCACGGGCCGGGCAATTTCGGCGCGAATGTGGCGCTTCTTGGCGCGGGCGCCATTGGCCGCAAAGTTATCGAATTGTTGCGCCCGTTTCACTTGAAAATCCTCGTTTTTGACCCGTTTTTAAGCGCAGAAAACGCGGCGCAATGGGGCGTTGAAAAAGTGGAACTGCCCCAAGCATTTGCACGCGCCATTGTAGTCAGCAATCACCTTGCGAATTTGCCGCAAACTGTCAAAATGCTGCGCGCAGAACATTTCGCGGCGATGCCAAACGGCGCGACTTTTATCAACACCGGGCGCGGCGCAACTGTGGATGAAGATGCCCTGATTCGTGTTTTGCAAGAGCGCCCCGATTTAACCGCGCTTTTGGATGTAACTCATCCTGAACCACCAATTGAAAACTCACCATTTTATCAATTGCCGAATGTGCAACTGAGTTCGCACATTGCTGGTTCACTCGGCGATGAAGTCGTGCGCATGGCCGATTATATGCTCGAAGAATTCGCCCGTTGGCAACGCGGCGAAGCCTTACGCTATGTGGTGACAATGGAAATGCTGGAAACAATGGCTTAGAAAATCCCTGAAATTGGCCGCGAATCTTCGATACGAAAAAACAAAGAAAAACGACGCTATTTTTAAAATAGCGTCGTTTTTACGAAACGAAGTTTGCGTAATCGAAGGTTTAGCGGCTATTATTCATCAAATCTCCCAATGCTCCGGTGAGCGCCATAGGCTGGAGAGAATCAGGTCGCGGACGGAGCGGAATTCTTTGGGCAGGCGGTCGTAGAGTTTGATGAACAATTCTTCGTGCGAGAGCATTTCGGCTTGCCATTCCTCGCGATCAACCGACATCAATTCGTGAAAACGCGGGCGCGGAAAGTCTTCCAAGCCGCTCCAATCCAAATCGCGGTAGCGCGGCATCCAACCGATGGGGCCTTCGATGCTGACCGCGCGGCCATTGGCGCGCTCGACAATCCACTTTAAAACGCGCATATTCTCGCCGAAGCCGGGCCACAAAAATTCTCCTTGTTCATCGGCGCGAAACCAGTTGACACCAAAAATGCGCGGCGGATTGGGAATCGAGCGCCCGAATTGCAGCCAGTGATTGAAATAATCGCCCATGTGGTAGCCGCAAAACGGCAGCATGGCAAAGGGGTCGCGCCGCACAAGACCGGTTTGTCCTGTCGCGGCGGCGGTGGTTTCACTGCCCATCGTGGCCGCCAAATAAACGCCGTAAATCCAGTTGAACGATTGATAAACCAGTGGCATCAGTGTGCTGCGTCGCCCACCGAAAACAAAGGCTTTAATCGGCACGCCGGAGGGCTTTTCCCAATCGGGATCAATGCACGGGCACTGGCCCGCCGGAGCCGTAAAACGCGCATTGGGATGCGCTGCTTTGCTGCCCGAAAAGGGCGTCCACGCGTTGCCCTGCCAATCTGTTAAATGCGGTGGTTTTTCTTTGGTCATGCCTTCCCACCACACATCGCCATCGGGCGTCAGCGCCACATTCGTAAAAATGGTGTGGGCGCGCAGAGTTTCCATCGCGTTCGGGTTGGTATCGTAAGAAGTGCCCGGCGCCACGCCGAAATAACCCGCTTCGGGGTTAATCGCGTAAAGCAAGCCGTCGTTGCCGGGTTTAATCCATGCGATGTCGTCGCCGACGGTGGTCACTTTCCAATCTTGCAGCGCCGGAGGCGGAATCAGCATGGCGAAATTGGTTTTGCCACAGGCGCTGGGAAACGCCGCTGCTAAATAAGTTTTTTCGCCTTCGGGCGATTCCACGCCTAAAATTAACATATGCTCGGCCAGCCAGCCCTCATCGCGCGCCATGTCGGACGCGATGCGCAGCGCCAAACATTTTTTGCCGAGCAGCGCATTGCCGCCGTAGCCGCTGCCGTAACTCCAAATAGCGCGCTCTTCGGGGAAATGCACGATGTATTTGTTGTCTTTGTTGCACGGCCACGGCACATCGCTTTGGCCTTCTAAAGGCACGCCGACAGAATGCATACACGGAATGTAGTCGCCTTTTTCGCCCAGCACATCGAAAACCGCGCGGCCCATGCGCGTCATGATTTTCATGTTGACCACAACATAAGGCGAATCGGTGAGTTCAATGCCGATTTGCGCTATCGGCGAACCCAATGGCCCCATCGAAAACGGCACCACATACATTGTCCGCCCGCGCATACAGCCCTCGAAAAGGCCGTCCAAAATGGCTTTCATTTTCTTGGGCGCCATCCAGTTATTTGTCGGCCCGGCGTCGGCTTTACCGAACGAGCAAATAAACGTGCGATCTTCGACGCGCGCCACATCAGCCGGGTCGGAGCGCGCCAAAAAACTGTGCGGGCGTAAGGCTTCGTTCAAGCGAATAAAGGTGCCCGATTCGACGAGTTCATTGCAGAGGCGCGCGTTTTCGTCTTCGGAGCCATCGCACCAATAAACGGCGTCCGGCTGGCACAAATTCACCATGCGCGACACCCATTTCACAAGGCCCGCGTGCTGCACATAATCCGGCGTATTCAACGAATTTTCTTTTTTCATGTCTTCCTTGCGTTCCCATCGCGCGGAGGCACTCTGTTTTGCTGATTTTAGCCCGTTTTTCGCCGAAAAACGGGCATTTTGCGTTAAAAACCCATTTGAAATCGCCAAAAGCCGACTTGCATTTGCCAAAAGCCGAGGCGCTTTTAGCGATTGCCGAAGCGCTTTTAGCGATTGCAGGTCGGCTTTTGCCGATTGCCGTTAAGTAAAACGCAAAGTGGGACGCAAGATTTTCAAAATGCTTATCGCAAAAAACAAAAGCGAACCGTTTAGGCTCGCTTTTGCTTGGTTCAGGCCATGATAGAGTGGCTGTCTTTGGCTTTCGGCCATTTCAGCGAAGCCACAATCGAAGCGCCTAAGATCAGCGCGATGATGAGCAGCGAAAGCGCTGGAGAAATTTTCACGAAACTTACCAAGGCCATTTTGGAGCCGACGAACATGAGGATGCTGGCAAGGCCGTAATGCAAATAATGAAACAGCGCCATGATGCCCGCTAAGGCGAAATACAAGGCGCGCAGGCCCAAAATCGCAAAGACGTTCGAGGTGTAAACCAGAAACGGCTCTTCGGTGATGGCGATAATGGCCGGAATCGAATCAACGGCGAAAATTAAATCGGTAAATTCGACCATCAAAAGCGCGATAAATAAAGGGGTTGCCCAGCGTTTGCCGTTTTCCATGACGAAGAATTTGCCGCCGCGAAAATCGGAGGTAACCGGCATCACGCGGCGAAACGCTTTGACCAGCGGATTTTTATCCGGCTCTAATTTCTTGTCTTTTTGAAAGAGCATTTTAAAGCCGGAAAAAATCAAAAACGCGCCGAAAACATAGATCATCCAGTGGAATTTGTGAATCAGTTCGATGCCCAGCCACACAAACAAACCACGCATGACAAGTGCGCCCAAAATGCCCCAAAACAGCACTTTGTGCTGATATTTTTCGGGCACATGAAAGTAGCTGAAAATCAGCGCGATGACAAACAAATTGTCTATGCTCAGTGATTTTTCGATGAGGTAGCCGGTCAAAAATTCCAGCGCTGGCTTGGCGCCATGCGCGAAATAAATCCACGCGTTAAAACAAAGCGCGAGACCAATCCACACCGCGCTCCATGTCAGCGCTTCTTTTATACCGACGGTGTGCGACTTGCGATGAAACACGCCCAAATCCAGCGCCAGCATCGCTAAGACGAACACCAAAAAACCAATCCACCAGCCCGTGGAAATTTCCATGAAAACTTCTCCTTTCAGTCGAAAATATCGAAAATCTCGCCCAACATCCCGCGTTTTTTGCGTTTGCCGTGTTTGTCATAACGCGCGTCGTGACCATGCTGCTGACGGTAATGATAATCATCGTCGTCATCATCTTGGCGTCGGTAGTTGGGTTGTTGATAAACCGGCGCCGCCGTTTGTATCGCGGGCGATTGAGACGCCGCCACCGGCGCCGGTTTTTCGGACAGCGAGGCTTCGATGATTTTGTCGAGTTCGCCCCGGTCAAGCCACACGCCGCGACATTGCGGGCAATAATCCACTTCGATGGACTGCCGCTCGTAAATCTTCAATTCGACTTGGCACACCGGACATTTCATAAATTCCTCCTGAAAAACAAAAAAGGCCCTCACCACATTTGCGGATGCATTTGCAGTAAAGGCCCAAAAACAAAAAAGGCGAGCCTTCACTTAAAAAATTAAGTGAAGGTCTCGCCTTTACTGCGGACACCGGCTTTTTTCAAAGCGTATTGACGGCACCCGCTTCGCAGAATTTCATTAAAAATCCGC
>JANMKN010000107.1:0-11003 GCA_031372065.1 Abditibacteriaceae bacterium
GTTCGGGCACAGCCGCAGGAAAAGGCGCGGCGCCCCACACATAATTGGCTTTGCGCGCCTCGCGTGGCAGTTTTCGTTCGGCTTCTTTGGACATCTTCCAGCGATTCATTTTTGGCGCCAAATTTTCGATGTAATTCGCCATCCACGGGCCTTGCTGTTCCATCGCAATTGTGCCGGTGAGAAACGGATTCTGCGCCGAAGCGAACGAGCCGAAACCACTGCGGAATTCGGTCATGGATTGCTTGCCGAGTTTCTTGGAATAGCTTTGAATCCATGTGAAGGCTTTGATGGCTTGGGGCGAAGTGAGGTTGATTTTTTGCGTCTTTTCGTCGTAAATTTCGCCGCCAAACCAATAAGGCGTGTAATTTAGAAACCAGCCCGGCTCCATCGGCAAATAACCCGATATTTTGATGTTTTTCTGGCCGTTTTTGCCGGTTTCTGTCTCGTCCAAAATCTTGGCGTATTTGTCAAGTTCATCTAACGTTTGCGGTGTTTTATTCGGGTCAAATCCTGCCGCGCGAAGTTCCTTGGCTTTGTTTAAAAATAATTGCTTGTTGTAATGCAGCGCGACGGCGGCAGGCGTCGAAATCAGCGCCCACAAATGGCCGTTATAATGGCAGCCTTTCCAGTAAACCGGCTTGTAATAACCGTCCACAATGCCGTGTGCCTTGGCTAAATCGTCCAGCGGTTCCAGCGCATCAATGGCGGCAAATTGCGACACTTGCGGGTCCCACAATCCGGCCACATCGGGCGGCACACCGGCAGCCGTGGCGACGAGCGTTTTCTGGTTGACGCTGCTCATCGAAAGATACTGGACATAAATGTCTTTCTCTTGGCCGACGGTTTTGTTGAAGTCGTCCACGATGACCTGCATTTGCGCGGCTTCTTCGCCCGTCCATTTTTCCCAATACGTCACCATCACGCGCCCTTTGGGAGCCACAGGAGGCCGCGCACCCGTCAGCACGAAAATCAAGCCTAACAAGCCCAACGCCAGCCAGACCACGTTTTTTAATTGAGTCACAAAGCGTCCTCAAGAGGAATTTTAAATCGAGTTGAAGCCTCAGTTTACGATGTGCCGCAGGGAGAGGCACAATTTCCGGAAATCAAAGCCGAATGAATTGAAGAATAGGACACGCTATGGCATGTCCTCTCTGTTTGAAAACTAACTCGTTATGCCGGTGATGCCCGCGCCGATGATAGCGATATGCGCCAGTAATTCAATCGAACCTAAAACAATGGCGACCCACGCGTGCGCGACGCCTTTGGTGTGCGGGTTGGCCTTGGCGAATTTGAGGCCCATAATACCTAAAAAAATGGCTGTTGGCCCTAAAAGAAGGCCCGCGCAGGGAATCAGACCAAAAACCGAAACGTAGTAGCCAATCAGAGCTGTCGGATTCTTATAGGGAATCAAGCCGCCGGTGCCATCGCCTTGTTGCTGCGGTGGCGCGCCGGGCGCTGGAATCGGTGAATACGGCATCGGTTGAGGAGCAGGCAGCGTTTGCACCTGTGGAGGCAAAGCGGCAGCGATCCAATCGAGAGACGCTTCGTTTGGTGATTCATTTGCCGCTTCAGAAGGCGTTCCAGCGGCTTCATTTTGAGGTGATTTGAAGTCGGGTTGTGGCGGCGTAAAATCAAAATTCATAGGAAAACCTTCGCGGAATTGTCTCAATTATAGCAGGTTTTGCAGGGCGGCTTGACAAAGCGCGACGGCTTTTTTAAAATCATTTGCACATTCGTATGTGCAAAAACCTAAAAGGCGCGCACCGAGCAGCGAAATCTCCAGCGCGCTTTTTGTTTATCTTATTTGCACATACGAATGTGCAAAATCGTCATGCCTGTAACCGCCAAAGACATCGCCCGCGAATTAAAACTCTCGCAGCCCACGGTTTCGCGCATTTTAAGTGGCGACGCGGGGCATCGCGCTTCGGATGAAACGCGGCAACGCGTTTTGGATGCAGCGCAGCGATTGGGCTATCAGCCTAATGCGCTTGCCAGTTCGCTGCGGCGTGGGCGCACTGGCATTATCGGCTTGCACACCAATCACGATTACGATGCGCGCAACGAGTTTTTCGGCGCAATTATCGGCGGTTTGCAGCGCGCCTGCAACGCGCACGGGCTGGATTTGCTGTTGCATTCGGCCTTGCAAGGACAAAGTGCCGAAGAAATGTTTAATCGCTTGCGCAATGGGCGCGTGGACGGTTTGATTTTGCATTCGGGCAGCGACGATCCGCTGGTGGCGATGCTTTCCGGATCGTCACTGCCAGTGGTTTCGGTGGCAGATATTCATGCCGGCATGGTAGGCGTGACGTGCGATGACGCGGCGGGCATGAAGCTGTTGATTGAATATCTGTGGGCACGCGGTCATCGTCATTTCACGTTTTTAGCGCCGCGCGAAAATTTGGCATCCGTCGAAGAGCGGCGCGTGGCTTTTGAAAAAGAATTAAAACGTCGCAAAGTGCCCTTAGCGGCGCGGCGCGTGATGAAAATTGATTTTGAAAACGCCGCGCCGTTTTTGGATGAATGGAATAAAGCGCGCACGGCGGTTTGCTGTTGGAATGACCGCACCGCGTATAACCTGCTGCACGAATGCGCGGCGCGGCGCATCAAAGTGCCGCAACGTCTCGCGGTGGCCGGATTCGACGGCTTTTTGGATGACAAACTGCCCGCACGGCAACTGACGACAGTAGGCTGCCAGTGGGCTGATGTGTCGGCGAAGGCGTTGGAAATTTTGGCGGCCCTCATCGAAAAGCAAGAAGTGCCGCTGCAAACGTTGATTCCCGTGCAATTGCACCAAGGCGACACGGTTTAAAAGGAAAAAATGAGCAAAATAATGAGGCGCAGCGGCGCGGCGACGGTTTTTTCAATGTTGACAGCTTCTCTGGTAGCTTCATGCGCGTCGGCGACGACGAAGGTCGAGAAAAAGGGCGACGGCTGGCAACTGCTGCGCGATGGCGCGCCGTATTTCATCAAAGGCGCGGGCGGCGATGGCTCAAAGCAATTACTTAAAGAATTGGGCGGCAATTCGTTTCGCACATGGGGTGCGGACGGCAGCGAAAACAAGCTCAACGAAGCGCAGAAATTGGGGCTGACCATGACGCTCGGCATTTGGCTGGGCCACAAAGAACACGGCTTCGATTACCACAACGCGGCGGCAGTGGCAGCGCAGTTTGCAAACGCGTGCAAGGCAATTGACAAATACAAAGATCACCCCGCGCTTTTGGCATGGGGCATCGGCAATGAAATGGAAATCGGCCAGCCTGATGGCGACCCGGCGGTGTGGCAAGCTATCGAGCAAATTGCGGCTTATGCCAAAAAAGTTGACCCGAATCATCCCACGATGACCGTCGTGGCCGAACTTGGCGGCGATAAAGTGACACAGATCAACAAATACTGCCCCAGCATAGACATTATCGGCATCAACACCTACGGCGGCGGGCCAAGCATAGCCGAGCGTTACAAAAAAGCGGGCGGCTTGAAGCCTTACGTTATCACGGAATTTGGCCCGGCGGGGACGTGGGAAGTCGGCAAAAACGCGTGGAACGCTTCGCCAGAACTGAGCAGCACCGCCAAAGCCGCGCGCTACCGTGAAACCTATGAAAAAACCATCGCGGGCCAGCCGATGAGCCTTGGTTCGTATGCTTTCACATGGGGCAACAAGCAGGAGGCGACGGCAACGTGGTTTGGCCTGATGCTGCCCGATGGCAGTCGTCTTGGCGCGGTGGATACGCTCAGTGAATTATGGACGGGTAAGCCGGTTACCAATCGCTCTCCGGCGATTAAGAGTTTGAAAATCGAAGGCACCGAAAAAGTGCAGCCCGAAAGCATAGTGCGCGTGGCGCTGGACTCTGCCGACCCAGAAAACGACCCGCTGAAAGTGGAGTGGCTGCTACAACAAGACCCTGTGCAAAACAATACGGGCGGCGCCACCGAATCTGTGCCGCCGAGCTATCCCGAAGCTATTGTGAAAAGCGACACGCGCTCTGTGGAATTGAAAATGCCGAAGTTTGGCGGCGCTTATCGCGTGTTTGTTTTTCTACGCGACAATCACGGCGGCGCGGCGGTGGCGAACGTGCCGCTTTTTGTCGAAGGCGGCTCCGCAGCACAGGCTGGCAGCGCGCGCCGCGCCACATTGCCGTTTGCCATCTATGAAGAAGGCGACACAGCCAACGACCATTACATTCCGGCGGGCTATATGGGCAACGCGGGCGCCATCAAAATGGAGGCGGGCAGCACCGACAACCCACACAGCGGCGCGACCTGCCTGAAAGTGGAATACAGCGCGAAAGATAATTGGGGCGGCGTAGTTTGGCAAAGCCCGGCCAACGACTGGGGCGATTTGCCCGGCGGCTACGATTTAAGCGGCGCCAAAAAACTGACATTCTGGGCGCGCGGCGCCAAAGGCGGCGAAGTTGTCAGTTTTTCGTTTGGCTCGCTGGGCAAAGACAAAAAGTATTTCGACACGGCCAGCAATCAAATCAAGGATGTGCGCCTGACCGACGAATGGAACCAATACAACATTTACGTCAAAGGCCAAGATTTATCGCGTATTAAAACCAGTTTCGTGTGGGTGATTGCCGGACAAGGCCAGCCCATCACGTTTTATCTGGATGACATTCGCTACGAATAAAAAGGTGTTGACGAGCGCTCGTCGGGTGCTTTCGAGCAACAAATAGCACCCGACGAGGCCTCGTCAGCCTCAAACGAGCGTTAAAAGGTGCGGACGAGCGCTCGT
Organism: Abditibacteriaceae bacterium; assembly: GCA_031372065.1. Lineage (GTDB taxonomy): Bacteria > Armatimonadota > Abditibacteriia > Abditibacteriales > Abditibacteriaceae > DASWNL01. The sequence continues at coordinate 4,733 of JANMKN010000107.1, forward strand.
CAGCACCTTTCGAGCAGCAAAAAGCACCTGACGAGGCCTCGTCCACACCGTTCGAGCGTTAAAAGCACCCGCCGAGCGCTCGTCAGCACCTTTTAAGCGTCAAAAGCACCCGCCGAGCGCTCGTCAACACCTTTCGAGCAACAAAAAGCACCTGACGAGCGCTCGTCAGGTGCTTTTATTTGGATAAAATTCGCTACGAATAAAAAGGACAACTTATGACTGCGGATGAATTGCTTGCGCTTTACCAGTCGCCCGATTCAGTGCCGCCGCTGTCGGCATTGCACGGACTGGATGAAGTGAATTGGGCGATGGTGCGAGATGCCTATGGGCCAGCCACCAGCGTTCCCGCGATGCTGCGCGCTCTGGTTTCGCCCAACGCAAAGCATCGGCAGTTCGCCTGCTGTTGGGCCTGTGAAACCCTTTGGCATCAAGGCAATGTGTTCTCGGCATCGGCGGCGGTCATTCCATTTCTTTACAAATTGCTGGAAGAAGATGGTCTTCAAGACAAAGAATATATTGCCGTTTTACTGGCGACGATTGCAGAAGGCGAGCCACCGTTTTTAAATTGTGCCACAGATGCAGCAAAGGCAGCCGAATGGAGAGCGATATTCGCCAAGATAAACGAGTCGCTGGATGAGAAAATTAGTGAGGCGCGTGCGATTGCCGCAGAGATTCAGCGACAACTAACACGCCGCCCCGATTTGCTATCTCGCTGTATAGAAATATCCGCCAGCGATGAACCCAAGTGGACGGATTGATTTTTTAAAATTACGGCTAAAGTGAGAAAAGGCCGCGTGGAAAAACCACGCGGCCTTTTCTTTTTAGTTGGAACTGTGCTTTGCTTAAAAGGATTGTATAAGCATTACGCCAAAGTTTGTTTTTGAAAGTTTTTGATGAATCGTTTTTCTGCTGTGCTGTTTGAACACCAACTTGATTTGCGCCATACGAGAACGCAGGTTTTGCAAATTAATGTCGGCAAAAAATGCAACCAAGCGTGCGTGCATTGCCATGTCAACGCTGGCCCGGCGCGGCGCGAAATGATGACGCGCGAAACGATGCAGCGTGTGTTGCATTGGCTGGCTGGAACCGATATTCCTATAGTTGACATCACCGGCGGCGCGCCGGAACTCAACCCGCATTTTCGCTTTTTAGTCGAAGAAGTGCGCGCCCAAAACCGGCGTGTGATGGATCGCTGCAACCTCACGATTTTATGGGAAAACGGGCAGGAAAACTTAGCTGAATTTTTAGCGCGGCACGAAGTGGAAATCGTCGCTTCGCTGCCATGTTACGGCCCGGAAAATGTGGATGCGCAGCGCGGCGACGGCGTATTTAAAAAAAGCATTCGCGCCTTGCAAAAGCTGAATGAACTCGGTTATGGACGCGATGAAAACCTGATTTTAAATTTGGTTTACAACCCCAACGGCGCGTTTTTGCCGCCGCCGCAAAGCGCGCTCGAAGCCGCTTATAAAGCGCGACTGCGCGAAGATTTTGGAATTGTGTTTAACCGCCTTTTCACCATCACCAATTTGCCGATTGCGCGCTTTGCAGCCTATTTAGAACGCACCGGAGAACGAGAAGAATATCAGCAACTTTTGCTGGATTCGTTTAATCCCGGCGCGGTAGAAAATTTGATGTGCCGCGACACGCTGAATATCGGCTGGCGCGGCGAAGTTTACGATTGCGATTTCAATCAGATGCTCAAAATGCCGTGGCGCGATTCCTCAAACGCGCCGCTTTATTTATGGGACATTGAGCCGCAAAGCATCGAAAAACGCGCCATTTTGACCGGCAATCATTGCTTTGGCTGCACCGCTGGCGCCGGTTCGAGTTGCGGCGGCGCGTTAGTTGGGGTGGGATAAATTTGAAGTGATGGAAATTCATTCAGCATTCTGTGCAACAATATCAGACCAAACGATGGTTTTGCGTTTATTTTTTAAGGCGATATGCGCCGCAACGCATTCAAACCCATTGATGACTTTTAATGAGGTAGAAGAATATTCCTGTCGAATGATATATAACTTGCCGTTTGCTCTCCCTGCCAGAGCAATATTTACAATTTCACCATTGGGCTGCGTTGTGGAGTAAATGATTCTGAAAGAACGATGTGACGCAATGCTTGCTACGCTACAAGCATCATTTGTAACTTCAGCATCACTATCAACTCCCACTTGTTTATGCCCACAATCCAACGCTCCAAAGCCAGCCCAATATCTTACTGCTTTCTCAAAAGGTTCCGCGTTTGGATTGATAGCCCATTGAATATCGTCGAACCACCATCCACCCACCGCAACGAGCAGAAAAAGAGGGATGAGGAACAAAGAAATCTCGGCTCTATTTAGCTTCTTTTTGTTCAAAACAATCACCTATTGAAATTCTACATCTTTATGTTTCTGTTCGTTTGAAGCTATTTAGGGAATTGACTATGCAGATGATGTAATGGGCAAATTTTCTGTTTCAAGGCCAGTGGTTGCACTGATTTGAGAAACTGATATTTCATGTCACGCATTCTTTTCAAATTGCCGATTTTCATCGGCGCACTTTTTTGTTTGAACGGCTGCAATTCGCCTTCAGATAATTCTTCCTCCGGCCCGGTGCCCAGCGCGGCGGATATGATGCAAACCATTAAGGCGACGCCCGAAAAAATCAAAGTAAGCAGCGTGGCTTTTGCCCAAGGCGCGGCGCTGGCCCCGCAACAAGCGCATAGCGATTGCGGCGGGCAAAATGTCTCGCCACCGCTGTCGTGGAATGGCGTGCCGCCCACAGCGAAAAGTGTGGCGATTGTGGTCAACGATCCCGATGCGCCGGGCGGCGCGTGGACGCATTGGATTATTTACAATTTGCCGCCGGGCCGCAAAAATATCGGAGTTGGCATCGCGCCGGGCGAAACAGTGCCCGGCGGCGCGGCGCAAGTCAGAAACGATTGGGGCGTAGCGGGTTATGGCGGGCCTTGTCCGCCTTCGGGCCAGCATCATTATCAGTTTTATGTGCTGGCACTGGATAAGCGTTTGGTCTTGCTCGCCGCCGACAAAAGCGAATTCGGTAAAGCGATTTCCGGCCACATTTTAGCGCGCGGCGTTTTGACGGGCATTTACAGCAAGGCGAAATAAGCGGACGCCGCGAGTGCGGGCTAAACTGCAAGCACTTTAGCAAGCATGACATCTCTTTTGGCTTTTGACCCAACGACGTTGCGGCGCGAGACGTTTGATTTTTTGATTATCGGCTCTGGCGTCGCAGGCTTGTCGTGCGCGTTGGAATTGGCGCCGCACGGGCGCGTGGCGGTGCTAACCAAAGAAAAAATCGGCACCGGTTCGACGGAGTGGGCGCAAGGCGGCATCGCGGCAGTGCTGGCGCCGGAGCCGCTGGATTCCAACGCGTTGCACTTGTCCGACACGATGGACGCCGGAGCCGGTTTGTGTGACCGTGATGCGGTGCAGGTTTTAGTTGAAGAAGGCCCGCGTCGTGTGCGCCAACTCATTGCACGCGGCGCGCACTTCGACACCGAACCATCGGGCGAACTGAAACTCACCCGCGAAGCGGCGCACAGTGCGCGGCGCATTGTTCATGCGCAGGGCGATTCCACTGGGCGCGAAGTGCAGCGTTCTCTTACTGCCGAGGTTTTGCGCAGCGAAGGCATTGAAGTTTTTGAAGACACGCTCACGGTTGATCTTTTGGTTAGCCAAGGGCGTTGTCGGGGCGCGCTGGCGCTGGATGAAAATACCGGCGAACTGATTTTGTTTTGTGGCCTCGCCACCATAGTGGCGACAGGCGGCATCGGCGCGCTTTTTAAAATAACGACAAACCCGCCGGTGCTTACCGGCGACGGCATGGCGATGGCCTATCGCGCGGGCGGCGCCTTAATGGATATGGAATTCGTGCAATTTCATCCGACTTCGTTCGCCAAAGGGCCGGAATATCCCAAATTTCTGATTTCCGAAGCGGTGCGCGGCGAAGGCGCTCTTTTGCTGAATGCCAAGGGCGAACGTTTTATGCCGCGCTATCACCAAGATGCCGAACTGGCGCCCCGCGATGTCGTTTCGCGCGCGATTGCATGGGAAATTCATAACACCGGCATTGATTGGGTCTTTTTGGACTTGACTTCCAACTCCGAGCAGCAAATTGCAGCGCGTTTTCCGACAATTTATGCGACGTGCGTGGCCTATGGCATCAACCCGGCGCAAGAGCCGGTGCCGGTTTCGCCTGCCGTGCATTATATGATGGGCGGCATTCGCACCGATTTAAATGGCGCTTCTAATATCCCCGGACTTTTGGCTTGTGGCGAATGTGCCTGCACCGGCGTGCATGGCGCCAATCGTCTGGCATCGAATTCCATGCTCGAAGGTTTGGTTTTTGGTATTCGCACCGTGCGCGCGGCGCGCGATATGAAAGAACAGTTTCAAAATTCCGCTTGCGAATTTCCTCTCGATAGCAGCGCGCCCCCGTCGCAAAAACGCAGCACGGATGAAATTAGTAAAGCGCGTGCATCGCTGCGAGAACTGATGTGGCTGCACGCTGGTTTGGTGCGCGATGCCAACGGATTGCAGAATGCCTTAGCCCAATTGGAAACTTTGCAAAAGCGCTTTGGCAAGCCCCAACCTGAGCGCGGCGCCCTTGAGTTGGCAAACATGATCACCGTATCTCAATTAATCACACAAGCGGCGCTGACGCGTCAGGAAAGCCGGGGCGCACACTTTCGCAGTGATTTTCCACAACCAGATTTGGAAAATTGGCAACGCCACATCGTCTTACAGCAGGAAATGGGACACTTGCGCGTAGAAACTATCATGGCAGGATAGTTGCTTTCACCAAAGCGACTAAAATAAAGTCGTCTCAAACATTTTTCGCTTTGCGTCCTGTTTCGCCATGAAATTGCTGCCCGCCAGCCCCGGTTATTTCGAACCTGAATTAGAAGTTCGTTATCGCGCTCGGCAAAATGAGCAAGCGCTTTCCGGCACACGCGTGCTGATGCTAATGGCGGCGGCGGCTCTGGCGCTTTTTTCAGTTTGGGATCACTTTTACGAGCCATCCTCACTGTCGCAAACCGTGCCCATTCGCGCACTGGGCACGGGCATTATTTTGGCTTTGTGGAGTGGCACTTATCATTCGCAATTAAAAAATCAATTAAGCTGGCTACTTTTTGGTAACACCGTTACCTGCACTACGATTGTCGCATGGGTTTTAGTAGTCATGCCACCCAGTCTGGGCACGGTAGGCAGTCCATCGGCAGGAACTCCGATGGTGGCAGGTTTTCCCAACTTTTTTTTCGTGCCGCTTTCGTTTGCTTTTTTGCCAAATTACCGCGCGGTGGCGCTCAACTGCATCGCCGTTATGCTGATCGTCAACGGGGTGCAATTGGCCGATAACATTGACCGCATGGCTGTTATCAATACCAATATTTTTCTGTCGGCGATGTGCGCGGTCACAGGACTTTTTGCATGGGTCAATGAAGCGCGCAGTCGGAAAATGTTTCGTCTTGAAATAGAACTGGAACGCTTGGCGACCACCGATTCGCTCAGTGGCGCTTTCAATCGGAGGCATTTTACACAGTGCGCCGAAAACGAAATTGCGCGTGCCCGCCGTTATAATCATCCACTGGCAATGATGCTTTTAGACATTGATTACTTCAAAAGCATCAACGACAATTACGGTCATCATGCGGGCGATGTCGCCATTCGCGCCGTCGCCGACGCTTGTCGCGCCGCGTTGCGCCAAACCGACTTTTTAGGGCGCATGGGCGGCGAAGAATTCGCGATTTTGTTGCCCGAAACCGATATAATCGCCGCCGGACAATTGGCCGAACGTCTCCGGGCGAATTTGGAAAAAATGAAAATCAAAGCCGAAGGCGAACCAAATAAAACTTCAGATTCAACTTCCGCAGAAAGATTAAGCGAAAATCCGGTCAATACGGTGTCGCTCACGGCCAGCATCGGCGTTTCCTCATGGTTGGGCCGTGATGATTCGCTCGAAGCCTTGCTCCAACGCGCTGATAGTTGCCTTTATGAAGCCAAACATCTGGGTCGCAATCAAGTCGTCGTCAGCCAGGCACCAAAGAAAACCAATATCTCAACTCCCGAAACACAGGCGGTCTGACTAATAGACATAATCGTGCATAAGCATCCAGAGTCCAGCATGGCGATTTTTTAGAATCAGTTTGCAAAGTCATAAAACTGTCACCTTCGAGCAAAAAGACCTCATTTTAGTGCCTTTTTCGTCGGCAAACCCGCTTAACTGGCATTCATAAGCATCGAATATGAATATTGTGCTGATTAATGAA
>JANMKN010000135.1:0-34231 GCA_031372065.1 Abditibacteriaceae bacterium
CATTGCGCTGGGAAAAGTGCAAAACTTGCGGCACAAAAAGGCCACAGACCAGCAGTGACAACACGAAACCGGTTAATTCTATGCGGCGCGTTTGAAAAAAGGTGATGAGCCAGTGCTTGAGAGAAACCGCCTTCATGGTCAGTAATCTCGTGCCTAACGCGTGGGAAGCTGAACGTGTGCGCCGTAGGAAAAGGCGAAAGTCACGCTGCTTTGCGAGCGATAAAACTGTTGAAACTGCGCCACGAAACCGCTGTTCTTAGTCAGTTTTCGATAGACACGCAGCGAGTATTCGCTGGGCGGAATCGGCGCCGTGCTGTTCCACTTTTTCAAATTGGCCGTTTCCAAATAAACATCGAAGTCGGTGCGGTCATAGAGTCCCGGAAAGGTCAGACCAAACGTAGTTAAACCACGGCTGAAAGTATCGCGGCCCAATTCGCCGTAAAACTCAATTTGGTTGGGCACCAAAGGCAACGCGAAATCTACCGAAGCACCTGTCGTCGTGGGCACCGTGAGGTTGTTGTAATGCAGCAAGTTCAAACCGTAATTGCCGCGCGCGGTTTGAACACCAAAGCGCCCATAATAGCCGTTTTGTCCGCCCGGCACATTGTAAGGCAATTTGTTGGGAAAGGCATCGTAAAGATAAGCCAAATCAAGGCGGCGACCTTTGCCGACATTGGGCGAAATACGCAGCGCATCCATCGTATCGCGCGCGCCTTGGCGCACCAAAGAGCCAAAGAGGGCGGCCTGTGTTGGCCCGGCCAAAAAGCGCTGCCGTCCAACTTGAATTTCGCCGCGTGGATTGGTGTAGGTCAGCGACGCGCTGGAAACTGTGCTGAGATCGCGCGTGACGCGGCCCGCCGCACCGTTAAAACGCAGTTTGAGCGGCAACAAAGCCGCATCAAGCGACCACGGCCCTTTGGTGTAAAAAGTATGAAGCCGTCCACCATAAGATTGAATGCCGCCATCGCCCAAAGCGCCGATCATTTCAAAGTCCGCGACTCCGGCGCCATTCAAGTTGCCCGTCGCCTCGCCTATATGCGCGAGAGCCGCTTCTGCGCTTAATGCGCCGATTTCCGAAAGCGTATCCGGCATCGTGGTTTCAGCGGCGCTTCCTGTTGTCGCAAGGCTTGAACCGACAATGCGCGATTGAACGATAGGTCGCCGGAATTGCAAAGCCGCTGGAAAGACGACAATCGGCGGCGCGACGGGAAGGCCGCCCGGATTTTGAAACGGAGTGGCATTTTGCGCCACCACAGCATTGCTGGAAGTGTTTCCCTGATCGGCGGCCTGACGCTCTGGCGAAGAGCGAATCCCAGTATTCGATGTTGACCCGGCATAAGGCGAATCCACCGGGGTCTCGCCCAAACCATTACCGCCGCCCCCGCCGCCCAAACCGTTGCCGTTGCCACCACCAATAAGCGGGGCTGCCACGCGCAAGGCCGAAAGCGCGCCATCGGCGAACACTAATACGGACTGATCCGGCAAAAGAGAAATGTGATCGCCGCGTATGGTATCAACATCCATCGCGCCGGAGTTCAATGAAAAAAGGACCGAACCATCCGCGTTGTGTTGAATGGTTCCCACACTGCCCTTGATGCCGGCAATGCCTGCCCCGGCGACGATGCGCCCCGGCGTTAGGCGCGAAAACAACAACGCGCCTGCGTCCAATTTCGTTTCGGTAGCATTCTGCACAAAAAGCGTGGACAGCGGTCCCAAACGAATCAATGATTTATCAACAAAGAGAATATCGGCTTTGGAGCGTTTGCGGGTGCGAAAGCGGTTGTCCTGACTTAAGGTATCGCCAATTTTCGAAGTCAGCCACACCGCATTCCCCCCGCTCTTTTTTTCGATGACGTGTTCCTTGGCGGCCACTCTGGCAACGACTTGGGCTTGCACGCTTGCCAGTTGAAGGCACAGCGATGCGACAACCAGTAATACGAGGACGGAGTTGGATACAACGGAACGCTGTTTCATAAAACTCTTGCCTTCAGTCGTTGAGATGATGTTTCAAAGCCCGTTTACTGCTGTGACAGTGCCCGCAAAACTCAACGAAAACGTGCCCGTCGCGTTGGAGACAAAAAAGTCGGGATCAGGCGCCATTGTCGCGTTTTGGACGCGAAATGCCACGGTTTTTCCTGTCACCGATTGCACCGTCAATGTCGCCGCTGTCGCTGTCCACGATTTTTCTGTGGTCTGGCCGTTGCTCGTCGTGGATTCAATGTATTGGAGAAAGTTATCTCCTGTGCTTCCCGATGACAGGGAATAACTTGACCCGGCGACCAGCGCCTGATTGACCTTGATGTTAATGGTGCGATTGCCTGTCGCCGGAGGATTACACAATGTTCCCACAATCGTAAACGAGCCAGCGCCAGCTGTATTAACGGCGTTGCCAAGCACTTTCGTGGCGCTAAAAGCCGTAATGTCGGCGTTGCCGTTGGAGACTGCTGAAAACGTGGCATCTAATGTGCCGCCGCCACAAGCAGGCACTGGCGTGGGTGTGGGAACAGTTCCACCACCACCTCCTCCGCCTCCACCATTTCCACCGCCGGGGCCATTGCCGCCTCCACCTCCTGTCGGCAAGCCACCACCAAGCGATGGCCCGGTGCCGGGGCTACCCGCGCTGCAACCTGCCAACCATGACGCCGCCAATGCGACACTCAGACTCAGCGCACCCATGAGGGCGCCTGTCCGAAAAAAACGCTTCCAAAGGGCTATGCGCATATTGACCTCTGTTTAATTCTTACCTTAACGGGCCACTGCCGTGTGCTGACCGTCTGGCAACGGCTGGCCTTGCCCATCGCGTAAACCCGACCATGTTATCGTGACCGAATCGGCACTTTGCAACGAGCGCGCGGCCAATTTCAAGGTGACAGTATTGTTGGCATATGCTGCGGACAACACGCTGATTTCAGCGCCGTTCACGGCGACACTGTAATGCGAATGGTCTCCCGCAGTGGTCGCATCAAGCATAGCGGCGCTGCTTAGTTCGATGAGGTTGGATGGGCCATTTATCGCCACGCTTGACCAATTGAAACTCTCTGTTGCCATTGAGCGGGTTAGCACAACACCAGCGCGAATTCCAAGGGCCATGCTATGACTGAAGCCACCGCTCACCGCGCTGGCCTGACTGAGTCCCTTGGACTGCACCGGAGTTGTGCGATTTGTTGTTGTTCCATCGCCAATCGCGCCGTAAACGTTGCCGCCCCAACTCCACACTGTCCCGTCGTTCTTAATGGCAAGGCTGTGACTGGTTCCCGCAGCCACCAAACGAACGCCACTGAAGTTGCTCACGCGCACCGGCGATGGTTTGCTTGCCGTTGTTGTCCCATCGCCCAATTGACCCGAAGCGTTGCTGCCCCACGCCGAAATTCCCGCACCGGAAGCGTCAAGGGCCAGCGTGTGCGCGTAGCCTGCCGCGATTCTTCCCACTCCTGCCACGCCGCTGACGGTGAGCGGACTGAGGCTATCTGTGGTGGTGCCGTTACCTAATTGACCATTGGCATTCCAGCCGAAGGTTTGGACGGTGCCATTGCTTTTCAAAACTACAGTGTGACCGGCGCCCGCTGCTATCGCGCGGATGCCGCTGATGCCTTTTGCTTGCACCGGAGTGCTGCGGTTTGTCTTGGTGCCGTCGCCCAACTGACCGTAAAAGTTGCTGCCCCAACACCAAACGGTGCCGTCGCTTTTCAATGCCACACTGTAATAAACGCCCGCTGCTATCGCAGTAACGCCGCTTAAACCGCGCACTTGAATGGGCAGCGCCGAAACCAACTGTGTGCCGTCGCCCAACTGACCATAGGTGTTGGAACCCCACGACCACACCGTGCCATCTTGTTTTAACGCGAGCGAATGATACCATCCGGCAGCTATGGCGCGCACTCCAGAAAAGCCCGGCACTTGCACTGGTGTAAGCCGATTAGTGCCGGTGCCATCGCCCAATTGACCCGAAGCGTTATTACCCCAACCCCAAACGGTGCCGTCACTTTTCAGCGCGAGACTGTGCGCGCCGCCTGCGGCAATCGCAGTGACGCCGTTCAAATTGATCGCTTGAGGTAAAAGTTTGTTGGCCGTCGAGCCATCGCCGAGTTGCCCCAAATTGTTGTAGCCCCAAGTGTTCACGGTGCCGACGAGCAACTGAGATGGCCCAAATTCGCTGGTGTCGCCAGTGCCAACGTTTGTCGCCGTAGCGCAGAGAAATTGCTCGGCGAAACTGCTGCCCAAACTGAAACTCAGAGTGCCTTTGTAATTGCCGCTGGCGTCGGTTGTCACCGTGCGGCTACCCAAATAGAATTCGCCTTCGCCAAAACCGGAGGGATCGGGCGCTGTGGCGCGGAAGAAATCAAGGGCGCAACTCGTGCTTGGTTTGCTGGTGAGTTGAATATCCAACGTGCCGCTGACGGCATTTGTGCCCGACAAATTATAGCCGGTGATAATCGGGAAATTTTGCAGATTATTCGGGCCGCTGTCCGCATCGCCGCTATCGTTGGCGGTGACGTTTTTGGCATCCTGAGTGCCGCCGTTTAAGTTGATGCCCAGACCGCTGTTGTTGTAAATCCGATTGCCACGAATCGCATTTCCGGCGGCGCTGTCGGCGCTACCGCTACCCACGCTTACGCCATCGCCGCCATTGAAAGCGATAAGGTTGGCATCACCCGAATTTGTGCCGCCGATTTTATTGGTTTTCGCGCCGCCGGAAATGACGATGCCCGCTCCGCTGCCAGCAACCCCAGCATTTCCCGTTGCATCCGTGCCAATATAGCAACCTTGCACTGTGTTGCCCGTCGCGTCCGTGCCGTTGATGTTGACTTGGCGACCTTTGAAGCCACTTATGACCAAACCTTTGATGACGCAATTGGCCGCGTTAAACGAAATGCCCGTTGCGCCCGTGCCCGCATTGGAGCCATTGAGGAAAATGACCGGATGACCCGCAAAACCGGATTGGCTGGTGCCGTCCAAAACGATGCCATTGCTTGTAAGAGCCGGTAGCGGACTGGCAACGGAAATCGTGAATGCCCCTGTTGCCGCATTGAAACCGCTATCGCTGATGGGAATATTAAAGGTAATCGTTGACACGCCGCACAAACCCGCAGAATCCAACGTCGCGCGCAAACTGCCCGCCCCGCTGTCGCGCGTATTTGTGACGACAGAAGACGCGCTACCCACCGGAGTAGGCGTAAATTCGCTGGTGTCGCCCGTCGTTAGATTAGTAGCCGTGAGTGTGAATATTTGACCGCTGGAACTGCTGACCGTAAAGGTGAAACTCGCATTGCCGTTGGCAGCGGTAGTGACATTTTGACTGGCGACGTAAATCTCGCCTTCGGCCAAGTTGCCCGCGCCGCCACAAGCCGAATTATCGCCCGTGTTTCGATATAAATCAAGCACGAAACTCTTGTTTGGCGTGCTGTTTAGCGTGCCGCTAACGATGAAATTGCTGCCGGACGGTTGAACGCTGGTAATCAACGGGAAATTTTGCAGATTATTCGGGCCGCTGTCGGCATCACCGGCATCATTGAGCGTTGCAGTGCCAACGGCTTCGGTGGACGGGAAAAGATTAATGCCTAAGAAAGTGCTGTTAAAAATGCGATTGCCGCGCACCGTGTTGCCGATTGTTTGCTCTGTCGGAGCAGCAAAAATGCGCACACCATCACCGTCGGCTCCCGCACTAAAAGCGATGCGATTGCCCGCATCCGTCACCGCCGCGCCGGTAGCCGTGCGCGCCGCGCCGATGACGTTGTTTTGCGAGCCACCACTGATGATAATGCCGTTACCGGCATTAGGCAGCGCTGCTGTGCCCGTCGCATTGAGGCCGATAAAATTGCCCTGCACGAGATTACCATTTGACCCGGAACCTATACCAATGCCATTGGTTAGGCCCGCGATGACGTTGCCCGCGCCGCTGACTGTGCCGCCGATGAGGTTGCCTTGCGCGCCGTTGGTAACTCGCACGCCGAAGATGTCCGGCACGTTGGCTCCCGTCACAAGCGCCGCTGTGCCGCTGGCATTGATGCCGATGTAATTGCCCTGCACAATGTTCCGATTTGCGCCCGCATCGGAGATAATCACTAAGCCCACGTCGCCATTGCCGAAAATGACGTTGCGTGCGCTGGCGCTGGTGCCGCCAATCAAATTGTCAGGAGCGCCAAAGATACCGATGCCCCGGCTATTGGGCACAGCGAGGGTGCCTGCCGGATTGAGGCCGATAAAATTGCCTTGCACTATGTTGCCGCTGGTGTCGGCACTGCCCAGAAGCACGCCATAGCGCCCGTTGTTGGAAATGACGTTGCGCGTCGCCGCGCTTGTGCCGCCGATGATATTGTTAGGCGCACCAGTGCCCGGCGTGAAACCATCAGTCGCCAGCCGAATGCCGTCCTCATTGGACGTTGCGGCAGAAGCAAGTCCTGCCGCCGTCGTGCCGATATAGCAGCCTTCGACCTTGTTGCCCTTCGCCAGCAAATGCCCACTGGTGCCGAAGATGCTAATTCCTGTCGCAAACTTACTGATAACCAAGCCGCGCACGGTGCAATTGTCGGCATTGATTTCAAGGCCGCCCCCGAACGATCCTGCGGACAGCGCGCTACCATTAAGCACAATTTCCGGTCCGGCAGCATTAGTGTTGCCGCCGAAAGCCGTTTGCGTGGTGCCGTCAATGACCGTGCCATTTTTGGTGATGGCAGGCAGCGGCGAACGCGGACGAATCGTGAAAACGCCGCTTGTGGCCAACGCTGCGGGAATATTGAATATCACCGCAGTGTTGGCCACAACGTTTGCGACGCGTAGCGCGGTGCGCAATGAGCCAAGGCCATCGTCGTTGGTGTTGGTGACGACGTTGCTGAAACTTAGCGGGCTAAATTCGCTGGTTTCGCCGGTTGCCACGTTGGTCGCCGTCGTGCTGACCGTCGGGCCACTGAACGTGCCGGTGGCGGTGAAAGTAAACGTCGCGTTGCCCGTCGCATTGGTCGTGACATTCTTCGAGCCGAGATAAGTTTCGCCTTCGCCAAAACCAGAAGGGTCGCCTTGAGAGTTAGCGTAAAAATCAACGGCAAAAGAAGCGTTCGGCAGGCTGTTTAGCGTGCCGCTGATGGTCGTATTGCCGGAAGCCGATGACAACGCCGTGATGATCGGAAAATTCTGCAAATGGTTTGGCCCGCTGTCACCATCGCTGGTGTCATTCGGTGTCGGGGCATTAGCCGTGCGCGCATCAGGATTTTCGCTGGCCGATTCCAGATTGATGCCCAGTCCGCCATTTTTAAAGATGCTATTGCCGCGAATTGTGTTTCCGAAGGTGGTTTCTTCGGAAACGCGCACGCCGCTGTTGCCGTTGAACGCGATTCGATTGGCCGCGCCCGCTGCAACACCGCCGATGATGTTCCCCGCTGCGCCACTGGTGATTTCGATGCCTGCGACGGCGTTGCCCAGCGCCGCGCCATTGGCGTTGACGCCGATGAAATTGCCCTGCACCACGTTTTTATTAGTGCCGTCGTTGTCAATCGAAACGCCGGTGCCGTTGCCCGAAATGATGTTGCGCGCCGCCGTTGTCGTGCCGCCGATGACGTTCTGCTCGGCAGAACTGGTGATGAGAATTCCAACGTTTGTATTGGGCACCGCTTTCAAGCCCGTGATGTCGGTGCCGATTTTGTTGCCTTGAATTTGGTTGGCAGTGGCGCCGCTGTCCATCTCTATGCCCACGCCGTTGCCGGAAATGACGTTTCCTGCGCCGGAGGTCGTGCCGCCCACGTTGTTGCGGGAAGCGCCTTCCAAAATGATAATTCCCCGGTCCCGATTGGCAATCGCACCTGTGCCAGCCACGTTCGTGCCGATAAAATTGCCTTGCACGGTGTTGGACTCGGTGCCGGCATTTATGAGCAGAACGCCGTTGTTGTTGCCGGAGATGACGTTGCGCAAATTGGCGGCAGGGCCGCCGATCAAATTGTTTTTCGCGCCGTTGTCAATGAAAACACCGTATTCGGCACTACTTAAAACCGCACTGCCGTCTTTATTAGTGCCGATGAGGTTGCCCTGCACTTTGTTGTTGCTGGCGCCATCGCTCGAAATGCGCACTTGAAAGTCGCGATTGCCCGCTATAAGGTTGCCCGGCGTTTGCCCCAGCGTTGTCGTTGATCCGCCGACGGTATTGTTTTTCGCCGCGAATATTTGAACGCCAACGCTATTTCCTATGGCTGCGTTACCGCTGATATTGGTGCCGATGTAATTGCCCTGCACGATGTGCGAAACGGTGAGATTGTCAGTCGGCCCATTGCCTTCGATGACAACTCCTCCTCCATTGCCGGAGATGATATTGCGCGCCCCGACAACCGTGCCGCCGACTATCGTGGCCCGCGCGCCATTGGAAATGCCAACTCCTCTGCCGGTGGCGCCCACGATTTTCAGAGCCGCTGTGCCACTCGCATTGGTGCCGATCAGATTGCCCTGAACCACTGTGTTGTCAGTGCCGATGCCGCCAATGTTTACATTGTTGGCATCGTTAGCTGCAATCACATTGCCCGGCGCTTGGCCCGGCGCAGACGAAATGCCGCCGATAACCGTATTTTTCGGCCCACTCGCTCCCGACCGAATGGCTACCGTAATGCCTTCGGCATGATTAGGCAGCGCGGCATTTCCTACCGCATTGGTGCCGATGTAATTGCCCTGAACTTTGTTGCCGTCGGTGCCCGCATCGAAAAAGATGATGCCAGTGCCGCCATTGCCGGAAATCACGTTGCGCGCCGTGGCCGTTGGGCCACCAATGAGATTGTTCTTCGCGCCCGCTTCGACGAATAGACCGGCGTTGTTATTGGGTAGGGCGGCGGTTCCTGCCGCGTTGGTGCCGATATAGTTGCCTTGAATTTTGTTATTATCGGCGCCTACATCGAAGCCATTGATATTAATACCGTTGGCGTTGCCGGAAATGACGTTGCGTTCAGCCGCCGTCAGCCCGCCGATGACGTTGTTATTACTCTCGAAAATCGTGATGCCGCCCGTTGGCATCGCCAAGCGGCCCGTCGCATCGGTGCCAATGTAGCAGCCGCTTACTTTATTCCCCGTCGCCGCTGTGCCAAAAATAACAATTCCCGACGCGCCGAAATTATTAATGACCAGAGATTTAACCGTGCAATTTGCCGCTTGAATGGTCAGACCCACAACGGGGCCTGCCGCAGACACCGATTGGGCACCGTTGATAACGATAAGTGGTTTTCCAGCAAAACCCGGCTGCGACGAGCCGTCAATTGTGAGCGGTGCCGTAATCGTCGGAAGCGGGCTTTTCGGGGCAATCGTTTTTAGCCCGGTGCCAATGTTGAAGGTGATGGTGTCGGCGCTTGCAGTTCCATTGGCCGTAGTCATCGCCTGCCGCAATGTGCCGGGGCCAGTGTCGCCTGTGGAAGTAACGGGGATGGTAAGGGCGTCGGCTGGCGTCACACCAAGCAGCCCTGGCAAGAGAAAGCCAAAGCAAGTCCAAACAACGAAAGAGACAGAAGGAGTCCGACTGTAACCCAACGCAAACTGTCGCATGACTATGTTCTCCGTCGCGGCACAATTGTGAGCATTATAATCCTCACGTTCATAAAAGTCAATTCCGCGCCAGAAGGCTGCTGCTGTGCTGGCCGCACCTCTTGAAAAAGCTCATCAAACTCTGGCACCCGCAATCCTGTCATGGACTGAAAGACGCGCGGATAGCGACTTAACATCTGGTAGCGCAAAATCATCGCTCTTAAGCTTGACTCCAATTCAGATTATTGAGAATATTAATTATTGATTAAGGTAGCGCAGATCTTTTACAATCATCTGGCGGGTGTCCTTCGGGCAATGACCAGCACTTTAAGTAATGCCGGAGCCGAAAGGCTAAACGGCAAAATTCAACTGCTTAAATCAATCGCCAGAGGCTGTCGAAAGTTTGAAACCCTTTGCAGCGCAATCCTGCCAACCCAGCGCGCACGGTGAGTCTTACAATGGGCCATATCGTTGACAAATACAAAGGCGGCGATGATTCGCCGCAGAATTTGCGTGCTGTCTGCACAAACTGCAACGAAGGCTTACAAAATACGGTGCTACCCAAACCAGATCGTGTTCATTTACTTTCTCAGATTCGTCGTGCTACGCTTGACGATCAAAGCGCTGTATTAAATTGGCTGCTTCAAAAATTTAACCTCGAAGCTACTCAGAAACCAAAAGTTAAGTAATCATTCAGAAATAGGGGATTTTGATTAGGGATAGCAAATTTCAAAATTATCGAACTGACACCTGACCAACGCCGCGAATTACAACAAGGTAATCACCATGGATCAAGCTCGGCTTTGTAGCGACGCTGCCACATTATCTTGCTCAAAAGCCAAAAGCGTTCATCGCTTCGTTGCTGCCACTTTCAAACCTGTTAAAATAATCCCTACAGAGCGTAGTCTGAGCGCTTAAATTTAAGGCGTCGAGAGCGCTTGCTTATCCAAACACGCGGTCAAATCACACGGAAAAACGGAAATTGCGGCTCATTTTTCGACTCCATGAATCGCACTTAAGAGGTCGGGCTGCGAATTCCTGCATCTCCACTAATTTGCGATTTTGTCAGTGAATTTAAATTGATTTTTTACAAGCGTGGTCGCTATCAAGCACCGCGCTTTTGTGTTTGAGTTTCGCTGGATTTTCACCAGCTATTATATGCCTGAGACTCTTCAACCTCTTCCCCCGACAGGCGAAATCGTCGCCCGATTGGTGTTCGTTTTTGCCCTTGTGCTGATCAATGGGTTTTTTGTAGCTTCTGAATTTTCCCTCGTTTCGGTGCGCCGCACGCGCATTGACCAATTGGCGGTTGAAGGAAATTCCTCGGCTCTTGCCTTGCAAGCCGCCTTGCTGCGTATTGATAAATATATTGCAGCTGTGCAGGTTGGCGTTACGGTGGCCTCCTTGGTTTTAGGCGGCTTAGGTGAACAAACGCTGGAGCCTTTATTTCATCACCTATTGAGTGGCTTTATGCCGCCGGCTGTTATTGGCGTTTCGCGCGTGGTGGTTGCGACGCTTTTAGCTTACTTTGTGATGACAGTTTTTCACGTTGTCATCGGTGAATTGCTGCCTAAAGCTATCACGTTACAAAAGGCCGAAGCTGTTGCCTTGTTCACCGTGAAGCCGATGTCGTGGTTTGTGCGGGGCGCGACTCCCGTAGTTTGGCTATTGAATGGTCTGGGCGGCTTGCTTTTGAAGGCTTTTGGCTTACAAAAGATGGAAGGCCATGCGCAGGTTCATTCGCCGGAAGAATTGGACTTGCTGTTCGCACAATCGCATGATGCGGGCGAATTGACCAAAACCGAATTCGACATTTTGCATCGTGTAGTGCGGTTTTCGGATTTGACAGCGCGCGAAATTATGGTGCCGCGCGTTGAAATGAAGGCGCTGCCCTTGACCATGACCCGTAGCGAACTATCGGGTTATATCGGGGGCGAGCCACACACGCGTGTGCCCGTATTTCACGGTTCAATGGACGAAATCGTCGGCATTGCGCATCTGAAGGACTTGTTGAAATATGTCGGCGCCTCCCCACAACATGAGAGTGGCGAGCGTGTGAATCTCATGCCCATCGTGCGCGATGCGCCGCGCGTGCCAGAAACAATTACGATTGATCGCCTTTTAGTTGATTTCAAAAAGCAGCGTCAACAAATGGCGATTGTGATTGATGAATTCGGCGGCACGTCCGGTATTGTAACGATGGGCGATTTGCTTGAACAGGCCTTTGGCGATGTGCATGATGAGTTCGACGATCCCAAGCCTGAAATTCAAAAACTGCCCGATGGAAAATTTTTGCTGCATGGCCGCTTATTAATCGAAGAAGTCAACGAACGCTTTGGCACCGGTTTCCCCACGGACGAAGCTGATCGCATTGCGGGCTTGATCCAGGATAGATTGGGCCGCGCGGCTATTGAAGGCGATGAGGTTGTTATAGGCCAAACCAAACTTCGCGTTGAAAAAGTGGAGCAGCGGCGCATTGTGACGATTAAAATGGAGTTACCAGCGCCAGAAAATGAGGACATTTCGGCAGAGGATGTCCAAGGATAATTGGCACTCTTGGCGTGACAATAATCAATTAATACATGGACTCATGTTTTAATTGGTGCAAACTGCCTTTAAAAAGTCTTAATGGCCCTTGCATATTGGCGAAAATATGTGCTATGCTGAATCAAACGCGGAAGGCGTAATTTGCCGCAGCCATCACCAGGGAACCATGCTTGTTGTCTGACAGTTGTAATTTGTCTGGCAGTTGTAATATTGATTGCAGGGTAGGAATATGGTCAACCCTCGGAAAGGACAGGTATTGCAATGCGCCTCAATCGCCTTGCACAAATTGGTCTGATCGTCATTGTTGGTGCAGTGTTGTTGTGGATTGGCTTAAAGGCCTTTGGCCCTAAGAAGTCTAATCTCGCTCAAAATGACGCCAATACAGCCAATGCAACCAATGCTCCCGGCGTAACTCCGGTGAGCGTTAATTCTCAGCAGTCCGCACAAGGCCGCTCACATGGACGTGGCTATAAAGCCCGTTTTTACATTCCTGAACGCACTCTCTTGACGCGGGATATGTTTGTGGATGGTTCACTTGACCCCGCTGACGACAACGACAAATTTGTCACTGACTTTCTCACCGAAGGTTACAGTTACATCACGGCGAATTCCATTCCTCTGGGGCAACATCTTAAGCGCTCCGATTTATTGGGTTCAATTCGTGAGTTGGGCGTCTCGGCGGCCGTCCATGATGGCTACCGTGCCCATGTGCTGACACTGGTCAATAAACCGACGCTGCACGACATCGTTTCCATTGGGGACTATGTAGATGTTGTGGCGACCTTTGATCAAGTCGAAACGCGCGTTTTGGCCGATGGCGTAAGAGTTCTGGCCGTTGATGTTTATGGGCGCGACTACGAAAAGGCTTCTGTCGCCAAGCGCGGCTCGCAAAGTGCCGGACCAAATGCGCCTGCTCATCCAGACCCCAATGCGACTCCGGTTCCGGGACAGCCTCCTGTTCCTGAAGGTGAACCAGCACCTACTCCCGTGCCCCAAGGCCAGCAGGCACCACCTCCAGTGCGTGAAACCGCGCTCACGCTGGAAGTCAAGCCCGAACAGGCTGCTGCTATTGCCTTGGCTGCTGCATCGGGGGCCGTTCTGGATTATCTGATTCAGCCGCGGCCTTCCACATTGGCGGCGCCTCAACTCACCGAGGCCCGTGTGACTAAAGCTATGGTCGCACCCTACGCTTTGGCAAATAAGCGGAGCGGAAGCACGACGAGTAGCAACAATACTCGCACAGTGTCTACGAGTAGTAGTGGAGGCGGCGGTGGCGGTAGAACGCGCACTCCAATCTGGGAACCTCCTGTGCCTTCCCCCACTGGAATTACGCCAATAGACATAACGGCGATGTCCACACCAAAACCGAAGACTTATGACATTGTGATTTACCCGGATGGTTTGCCGCCGCGTGTCAACACGGTGCCGATTCCTAAATAAAACGATGGCTCTGGTTCTTCATAGAACTGGAGCCGCCGTTGTGTTTGATTTTTCTGTTTTGATTTTGCTGCCTTGTGCAGTTCTGTAATTTCTTGCCGTTGAAGTTCCTCGCCGTTTTAGATGCACATTAAAAGGTGCGAACGATCATGAACAAATCAACCTGTCTGATTCATCGCCAACAACCGGAAACGCTGATTGAATTCGGCGCTTCTGTGCGGCGGTATGTATTTGGGCGTCGCTTTCTGTGTGGCCCGGCTGCTGTTTTGGTGGCCCTCACGTTGTCCGCTACGCTATTGCCCGCGCCCTCATGGGGCGCTGAGAGCGAAAAGAACGCCAAAGTTTCCGCTCCCGTTTTGCCCTTGGGCCAACTGCGTGTCGGCAAATCCATGCAAGTGCCAATGCCCAAAGGCGCAAAATACGAAGTGCAGGATGGATCGGCACAAGTGCGCATTGAGTCGGGTGATGGTTTTTTGGTCATCACACCTTTGGAAGCTGGCAATGTAGCATTCACCATGAATGGCATGGCCTATGGCGTCAAAGTCGTCGCTTCGGCGCAGACGGCGCCTGCTCCCACAGCACCAAGTGCAACCACACCAACTGCAACTGCTCCCCTTAACGATCCTGCATCGGTGCCCGTCTTGGTGCCCATTGCGCCCGTTCCCACAGGAGCGCCCACAGCAGTCGTGCCAACTGCGCCTGCCACTCCTGCTAATTCTACGCAACCATTGCCGCCTTTAGATGGCCCTGCGATTACAGCCGCAGGTGTGCCTTCTGGGATGGCTCCTGTTTCGCCACCACAGGTTTCGGCGCCTTTGCCGCCACCGTCGCGTATGCCAACTCGTCCGGCATTTCCGACCAGCCCCAGTTTGCCGAGCAACATGAAAACTACTGGTGTGCCCATTAAAATCGTCAACGTGACGAAGGGTCTTGCCAGTCTTTTATCGTTTCCGCGCAATATTTTGTCAGTGTATTTTTCGGATGCCACAGTCATGGATGCCCGTGCGATTAACGCGCGCACTTTGGCCGTGACCGGAATCGGCATTGGCAAATCCACATTGGCGGTCTTCACGGCAGCTTCTAAAGATGACGCAGTCGGGCAGTTGCATATGTTTCACATTTCGGTGGAGCCAGTGACCAACTCAATGGCTTCCATGCCCGAAAAAGTTGATCCTCTGTCGGTTGAAACTGCGATTCGCACTGCCATCAACGATCCTCGTATTCAGGTGTCTGCGTTTCCCACTAATGAAGGCGCTATCGCTGCGAAGTTGACGGGGCGTGTCAATGAAGCCATCGAAGCGAAATCGGCGGAAGAGACAGCGGCATTATATGCTTCCAAGGTGATTAACGGCATCGTGGTAGACCCGAAGGCGCCTTCGTATGATCAGGCCTTTGCGCCGCCGGCGGCACCTTTAACGCCTGAGGAAATCGCACAAAATCAATTACGCACCATTACAGGCAATCAAACAATTGAATTTACGCCTTTGGGCGGCAGTTGGGTGTTGAAGGGCGAAGTGGCTTCACAAGCAGAAGCGCAACAATTGCTCACCTTAGCCAAAACAGTTAGGGATAACGTGATTCCCATGTTGGTAGTGCGCGGCCCCAATGGTTTTACGCCTGCCGAAGCGCCAATTTCCTCGCCGGAAGACCGCGAAATGACGCGTCGTCTCCAAGAAGTGACGGGCATTTCCACAATTTATGTCCTGCGCTCTGGAGAAGGTGGCGCGGCCATTTATGGCACAGTGCGCAATCGCGCGGAATTTGATCGCGTGCAGCGTTACAAAGTGATCGCTGTTGGTGGTAAGTCGGGCGGTGCAGAAGATTTGGAAACCGTGAGTCCGACTCACGGCTATAAATCTCCGGCGAATGTGCAAATCTTCGTGCGTATTGAAGACCCCAGTGAGTCAGCCCTGCGTTTGGTGACAGTTGATGCCAATGTGGTGGAAATTTCGCGCTCTGCCCTGAAAAACCTCGGTGTGGAATTCGGCTCGGCGCAGATTTTAAGCGAGACCAACAATGCAGGTGTCAGAACACGCACGATTAATCCACAATTTCTGCCGGGCACAATCCAAGCCGGTAATGGCTTTGCTGGCACAGGGGGTTTTGGAATCATTGATTCCTTCCGTGCTCGTTTGAACGCGCTTTATGAGAATGGCAATGCCAACATTTTGTCGAAGCCGAACGTAACGACATTGGAAGGCACCGAGGCGCAGATCACCATTGGTGGCGCGCGGCCTATTCCGGAGATTCAATCAAGTGGTGGCGGAAATGGCACGGTGCAGGAAAACATTGTTTTTCGCCGTTTTGGTGTCATTGTGACGATGCGCCCCACCTTGCTCTCCGATAATACTATCATTCTGCAAATTCGTGTGGACGTGACTGACCTTAATTCTGAGACAGGCATTACCCGTGGCAACACCTTTATTCCGGGTGAAACAGTGCGTTCAGTCAATAATGTGTTGGTGCTTAAAGAAGGCGATATTATCGCGCTGGGTGGCTTGATTACCAATGTCAAGCGTCGGCAGACTTCTAAAGTGCCGATTCTTTCGCAACTTCCCATCATCGGCTCGCTCTTCCAAAGCCGACGCTTTGAGAACAATGAAAGTGAACTTGCCATTTTCCTGACTCCCAGCATTAAGCGCGTTCCTGTTACTGGCGATGGTTTGGAAGTCGGGGCCATTCATCCCACAGGATGGCCGAAACTGACTGGTATTGATGACAATCAAGGTCTTAATCTCAATTCAGCCGGACAAGACTCAGGCGGCAAGTAGTCAGCGCTTTTATCAGAGTTTTGGCTGAGGTGACCGCATAAAGAGCGATAGAAAGTCCCTTTTGTGGGACTGAACGCTCTGGAAATTATTATGGCGATTTCGGTTTTAGTAGCGGATGCAGCTTCTTCCTCGCGCGAGCAATTGCGTTCGGTATTGGCGCGTGACAGGGAGTTGGATGTCGTTGGCGACGCTGCCGATGGGCGCGAAGCCGTCGAGATCGCGCGTTCGCTCGGCCCCGATGTCGTTTTGTTGGATGGCTCCATTCTTGGCTCCAACGGTGTGGCCGTGGTCGAGGGAATTCAACTTGCTTCGCCCGATTCCGCTGTAATTGCTTTGGTGGATGCCGCAGACATTGATTTGATGCGCAACCTTATGCGCGCCGGAGCACGCGACTGTTTGACGAAACCGGCCATGCCGGAAGACATTATCAACACCATTCGCGGTGTGAACCAGGCTTTAGTCAAGCAGCGCGCCGTTTTCGGCAACGATTCCAAGGGGCCGCAGGGCAAAGTCATCGCGGTTTATTCGCCGCAAGGCGGTTCGGGCAAGAGCATTTTGTCCGCTAACTTGGCCGTGGCGATGGCGATACAACTCAACGCCAAGGCAAATCCTAATAGCATTGTGCTGGTAGATTTGAATCTGCAATTTGGCGATTTGGATTTGTTATTGAACTTGAACCCGGACAACACTATTGCTGGTCTGGCGCAAAAAGGGCACACCGGATTGGACGCCGAATTGGTGATGCAGTATTTAACTAAACACGAAGAAAGCGGCCTGCGCGTTCTGGTGGCGCCTTCGGCTCCGCGTTACGCCGAAAGCATTACCGCTTATACCATCGAACAAGTGATTGATGCCCTGCGCGAGTCGTTTCAATATGTCATTATTGACACCACTTCGCAATTGCAGGACATTACACTGGCGGCGCTTGATGCCGCGAATACGATTTTGCTTTTGACTTCGCTGGATTTGTTGGCCTTGCACAAAACGCGCACGGCAATGGAAATGCTGCGCCAACTTTATACGGTTGACAAGATTCAGCCCGTTCTCAATCGTGCGAACAGCGATGTTGGCATCACACCTCAAGATGTCGAAGAGGTTTTGGGAATGTCGGTGCAAATACTGATTCCGTCCGATGGCCGCAATGTCGTCAAATCCGTCAACGACGGCGTGCCAGTTGTTCTCTCGATGCCGGAAGCGCAAATTTCGCGGCGCATAGAAACTTTGGCTTTGCAGCTTATTGGGCGCGAAACCAGCAGCAACACCGCCAATGCCGGCACCTCTGGTGGCGGGTTTTTCAAAAAACTTTTTGGTGCTTAAACGTTTCACTTTTTAATCGGAAACGGCACGCCAGTATTTCTGCGCTGCCGTTTTTCCTTTTTGGAGGCCCCTGTGACTGAAATTACCCCCGTTGTTATGGATGATGTCCGTGATGGCGATGCCTGTCCCATTATTCACGTTGCCGATGTCAAAGTCGCGCGCGAAACGCCGCCTTGTGTGTTGACGATTTTCGGCGCCACAGGCGATTTAACGAGGCGCAAACTGGTGCCCGCGATTTACGATCTGGCGGCGCAAGGGATGCTGCCCGAAGAATTTGTCGTGGTTGGCTACGGGCGCCGCGAACAAGACATCGAAAAAATGCGCGCCGACCTTGGCGAGGGTGTGCAAGAGTTTGCCCGCTCGAAATGGAATGCAGCGACGTGGAAACATCTGGCCGAGCGCATTTTTTATCAGCAGGGCACTTACACCGATGCCGATAGTTTCGTGAAGTTGGATGAGCGCCTCAACGAACTGAGTGTGCAATTCAACACGCGTGGCAATCGCTTGTATTACATGGCGACGCCGCCGGGCGAATTCGCGCCGATTATCGAAAATTTGGGCAACTTGCGCCAGCATGATCGCGCCGCTGGGCGCGGCCCGGCCAATCCGCGCGTCGCCGCGCCACGCGGTTGGTGGCGTTTGATTGTCGAGAAGCCTTTTGGCAGCGATTTGCGCTCCGCGCACGACTTAAACGAGCTTTTGGGGCGGCATTTCAACGAAACCGAAGTGTTTCGCATTGACCATTATCTGGGCAAGGAAACGGTGCAGAACATTCTCGCGCTGCGCTTTGCCAACGCGATTTTCGAGCCGATTTGGAACAATCGTTACATTGATCATGTGCAAATCACCGTGGCCGAAAAAGTGGGCGTCGGACGGCGCGGTGGCTATTACGAAACCAGTGGCGCCTTGCGCGATATGGTGGTGAACCATATGTTTCAGTTGGCGACTTTGGTCGCTATGGAAGCGCCCGCCGCGCTGACGGCCAACGCGATTCGCGACGAAAAAGTGAAAGTGCTGCGTGGTTTGCGGATGTTCACGCCGGATAACATTGCTGGCAGCACCTTGCGCGGCCAGTATGACGGTTACAAAACCGAAGAAGACGTGGCGCCCGATTCCACCGTGGAAACCTTTGTCGCCTTGAAAATGCACGTTGATAACTGGCGTTGGTTTGGCGTGCCGTTTTATTTGCGACATGGCAAAGCCTTGCCACAGCGCGCTACGGAAATCGTGGTGCGCTGGAAAGATACGCCGAGCGTTTTGTTTAATCAGGGCGGCAATCGCGTGAAAAGCAATATGCTGATTTTGCGCATTCAGCCCGACGAAGGTTTTGCACTGCGCGTCAACGCCAAAGTGCCGGGCAGCGGTATGAAAGTGGAAGATGTGCGCATGGAATTCGATTATTCGGATACGCACGGCTCCGAGCCGCCCGAAGCCTACGAACGCCTGCTCCATGATGCGCTTTTGGGCGATGGCACGCTTTTCACGCGCCGCGACGAAACGGAAGTGTCGTGGAGCATCGTAGATTCGATTCTCAACGCATGGTACACGTCCGATGCGCCTTATTCTTACGAACAGGGCACTTGGGGGCCGAACGAAGTCACCGATTTCATCGCCCGCGACGGACGCCGTTGGCATCAATTGGACGGCTAAGACCAACGACGACAGGCTGGCTGGAGTTTTCTGTCATGGGACGGCACTCATATCGTCTGTGGCGGCGTTCATATCGCATGGGGAGGCACCCATATCGTTTGTGGCGGCACTCATATCTGATATGAGTGCGGCCCCATGCGATATGGGTGCGCCCTCATGCAATATGGGTGCGACCACAGGCGATATGTGTGCCTCCACAAGCTATAAAACTGCTTTCACGCGACATAAAAATGCCTTTTCAACCCGTGGGAACGCTGAAATTAGACTGCTGAAGCCTGCGACACCACGTCAGGCAGCCTCAACTAACTTTATGAGTGTGGGCACACTCCTTAGATCACCCTTGCTATGCAAATGCAGCCGGTTTAAAGAAAACGGGCTGTTCTGTTGTGGAACTTCTGCAAACTTTAGGGTGTTTGTAAGCGCGTGAATCGTTCAGAAATCTGCCATTTTATGAAGTCGCCAAGCTATAAAACCTTATTCGCGGGCGTTTTTGCCGTGTTGATAAGCTGCGTTTTGCCACTTTACGCGGCGCCGGTGAAAGTGCATTGGACAGCGCAAGTGAAGCCGCAAGATGTGCGTTCCGGCGAAAGCGCGCAAGTGATTTTAACGGCCAAAATTGACGAAGGTTGGCATCTTTATTCGCTCACACAACCGGCGGGCGGCTCTTTGCCGACGACCATCGAATTAGTTCGCGGCGCGGCTCTAAAATCCAACGGCAAAGTGCTGCAACCCGCACCCGAAAAGAAACCCAACGCGGCTTTTAAGATCGTGGATGAACTTTACGAGAAGTCAGTTTCCTTTGGCATTCCGGTCATGGTGACAGGCAAAGCGGGCGCGCAAAAGGCCAAAGCCAAAGTGCGTTTCATGGTGTGCAACGAAAAAACCTGCTTGCCGCCAAAAACCGAAGAAATTGCCGTTGCATTTACCGTTGCCGAGGGCGCACCACGCGCCGATCATTTAACGCCGGTTTCGCTTGTTCCCGCGCAGGAAAATGGCGCGCCCGCCGCGCAAAGCACGCCGCCCAAAAATTCCGATGCGCCTGACGACATCGCCAAGCGCGTGAATACGGCCAAGTCAAGCGGCATTTTTTCTTATGTTTTGCTGGCTTTGACGATGGGTTTCATCGCGCTACTCACGCCTTGCGTGTTCCCGATGATTCCGATTACCGTCAGCTTTTTCACCAAGCAGCAGGAAAAACAAGGCGGGCGCGGCTTGCGTGGCCCCATTGCGTTTTGTTTGGGCATTATTCTGACTTTTACCGGCATCGGATTGTTAATTTCGATTGTGGCGGGCGCGGCTGGCATCACGCGTTTCGCGGCGAATCCGTGGCTGAATTTGGTTATGGCGGCGATTTTTGTTGGTTTGGCGCTGAATTTATTTGGCGTGTTTGAAATCGTGGTGCCGCCCGCGCTTTTAGATCGCGTGCAGCCGAAAACCGCTATGGGCAAAAACGAAAAGCCATCGCTTTTAGCGCCGATTTTGATGGGACTGGCCTTTTCTTTAACTTCTTTCACTTGCACGGTGCCTTTTGTTGGCACGCTTTTGGTTTCGACGGCGCAAGGCGATTTATTATGGCCCGCTATCGGAATGTTGGCGTTCAGTTCGGCCTTTGCGGCTCCGTTTTTCTTGCTGGCGTTGTTTCCTCAGTGGCTTTCCAAATTGCCGAAATCGGGCAGTTGGCTGGTGTCGGTGAAGGCCTACATGGGCTTTTTGGAATTGGCCGCCGCGCTGAAATTTTTGTCCACCGCAGACTACGTTTGGCAACTGAAATGGCTGACGCGTCCGATGTTTTTGTCCATTTGGAGCACGATTTTCTTAGTCGCGGGCTTTTATTTGTTGCGTTGGCTGCGCCTGCCACAAGAAACCGATGGCAAAGCGCCCGGCATCGGGCGGCGCGCTTTGGGTATTGCCACCATCGGCGCCGGAATTTACCTTTTAGCCGCGATAAGCAGCGCGCCACTCGGCGCATTGGCCGCTTATCCGCCGCCGCCTGAATATGGCGCACCCGCAGGCACGCACAGCGGCAACATTGTCTGGATGAAAGACGATTATCAAGGCGCGTTGGTCTTGGCGAAGCAGACCAACAAGCCGATTCTGATTGATTTTACCGGCTACGCCTGCACCAATTGTCGCCAGATGGAATTGAACGTCTTGACCAAGCCGGAAATCGAAAAAGAACTGGAAAAATTCGTCACCACGCGGCTTTATACCGATGGCACCGACGCCAAATCGAAAAGCCAAGCGGAGTTTCAAGACAAGAAATTCGGCACCGTCGCTTTGCCGCTTTATGTGATTGTCTCGCCCGATGAAAAAGAACTTAGCCGCTTTGAAGGCTACGACCCAAACCCCGAAAACTTCTTAAAATTTCTGCAAGATGGCGGCGCGAGGCTGGCGAAGAAATAACAAAAAGCGAAACGCATCTGCGTTTCGCTTTTTGTTTTTCTTGCTTTAAACCTGTTCGGGTTTGCCGTCTTGTTCGCGCATTTCGCGGATTTCTTCTTCGATTTGCGATTCAGCGGCGCGGGCGGCTTTTTTGGCTTCCTGCAAGGCGTTTTGCAAGGCGGGGGCGGCCACTTCAGCGGTGTGCGCGGCCAAGTCGCGTAAGCGTTCGGCCAATTTGCGCAAGCGTGTGGCTAACGCTTCCGATGATTTATCGGGCACAGCAGGAGGCGGAGATTTGCTTTCTTGCTGATTCTTCCAATAAAGTGCGGCTCCGGCACCTAAAACGGCGCCGAAAAGTATTAATTTGAGGCCGGTGCCGAAACTGGGGCCAGTTACGATGACGACTTTGCTGGCGTGCAATTCACCTGTTTCGGGCAGGTCACTTGCTTTTACCGAAAAGGCCACTTTTGCCTCCTTTTTTCTTGTCTTCCACTTTGGCGTTGGAGCCGCGCACAGCACGCGCACCAGCAATGATGCCCGATAACAAACCGGCGGCTTTAACCGCCGGCGTTTGGGTGCGCTCGACAACAGCGTTGACCATCGTGGTCACTTTGTCGGCGGTGTGAGTGACTTTGGTCGTAGTGCGCGCGGCATCGTCCGAAATCGTTTTGACGTTTTTCAGCGTGTCTACCACCGAGGGCATGGCGTCTTTGCGCATATCTTCCACCATACCGCGAATGTCTTTGAGCAAGCCAACAATCTGCATTCCGAATAACGCCAGCACTGCAATGACGCCCAGTGCCAAAAGCAATTGAGAAATAGCAACGATCCAAATGGCCGCGACAGGAAGGTTTACAACGGTTGTTTCATTCATGGGATGTCCTTAAAAACAATTGAAAAATGGCGGAAGCGCATAGGAATCGAACCTACCAGTCCACGCAGAGTGGACTCAACGGTTTTGAAGACCGCGCAACTCACCAGAGCCGGAGCGCCTCCGTTTGCAAACCCGATACCAAACCATTTTAACGGCATTTGCACGCTTTGGCATTAAATGCCTCAAAGCAGCTTGATTTTCGGCGGGCCATCCGTCACGGTGCCGATAACCTTAGCGGGCACGTTGCGATAGGCCAAGGCGCGCTTGAAATCTTTGAGAAATTCCGGCGCGATGGCAATCAGCAAGCCGCCCGAAGTTTGCGGGTCGAATAAGATGTTGTGCATCGCTTCTGACAACGCTTCGGCTCCTTGAATAAGTTTGCCCAAATGCGCCGCGTTGCGCGCTCCGCCACCGGTGACAAAGTTGCTGTTTGCCGCCAATTTTTTTATGCCGGGCAAAAGCGGCACTTTGGAAGAATCAATTTCCAGCGCCACTTGCGAAGCCTTCGCCATTTCAGCCGCGTGACCGAGCAAACCAAATCCCGTGATGTCGGTGCAGGCATGAACCGCCGCGCCGATGCCGATTTCAATCATGGCCTCGCACGCGGCGCGATTGAGCGTTTTCATGCTTTCTATTGCCGCTTGTGCGATTTCGGGCGAACACGCTTCGCGTTTAATTGCCGTGGAAACGATGCCGGTGCCAATCGGCTTAGTCAGCACCAAAACATCGCCCGCTTTGGCGCCCGCATTAGTGGCGATGCGGTCAGGATGCACAACGCCGGTCACAGATAAGCCAAAAAGCGGTTCGGCGTTTTCAACCGTATGTCCGCCGACGACAACGGCTTCGGCTTCCTTCACTTTTTCAAATCCGCCGCGCAAAATATCACCCAAAATGCTAAAAGGCAGCGTTTGGCGCGGAAAGGCAGCGATATTTAACACTGTGACAGGCCGCGCGCCCATCGCGTAAATATCTGAAAGTGCGTTAGCCGCCGCGATTTGGCCGTAATCGAAGGCGTCATCTACAACAGGCGTGAAAATATCAACCGTTTGAACCAAAGCCAGTTCCGGCGAGAGTTTGTAAACGCCTGCATCGTCGGCCAGATTAAAGCCAACCAGCAGATTCGGATCGTTGCTGTGCGGTAAGCCGCGCAAAACTTGCGCGAGATCGGCAGGGCCGATTTTGGACGCTCAACCAGCACAAGACGACAAAGTTGTCAGGCGAATTTTCGTTTCTTTATCCATTAAATCAACGCCGTTTTTACAGCTAAGGCGCATTCTGGCACTTCATCATTTTGCAAGGTGCGGCAGTCAATCCAGAAGGCTTCGGTGTGAATGCGGCCCCAAACACTTGGTTCGCCGGTTCGCAAACGGCGCGCGAAGTCTTCGAGAGTTATTTTATGAGGCTCAATACAAACCGCGAAACTTTCAATGGTGTTTGTCGGCAACGCTCCGGCACCGGCTTGGGCTTGCGAAGCGCGCACTTCGATTTTTGCGGCTTCGATTTTGAGCATTCGCGCCAGTTTTTGAGCGCGAATTTTTACGCTTTGGGCCGGTTCGCTCAAGGCACGCAGAGTGGGAATTTCGCGCCACGCTTCATCTTCGTCGCGATAATGCTGCAAAGTGGCTTCCAGCGCGGCTAACGTGAATTTATCGCAACGCAAAGCGCGCATCATCGGATTTTTGCGAATTTTCTCAATCGCTTCTTTGCGCCCGACCATAATGCCGCATTGCGGGCCGCCCAAAAGTTTATCGCCGGAAAAACAGATAATATCCGCGCCCGAAGCCACCGAATCTTGCACGCGCGGCTCATTTGGCAGCCCGGCTTTGCTTAAATCTACCAAAACGCCTGAACCGAGGTCTTCGATAACGAAAACTCCGTGCTGATGGGCCAATTTCGTTAGTTCGGATAGCGTGGCTTCAGCGGTAAAGCCGACGATGCGATAATTGGAAGTGTGAACTTTGAGCAAGGCGCCGATTTCGTCGGAGTGTTCAAAAGGCGCTTCATAATCGCTCAAACGCGTTTTGTTGGTGGTGCCCACTTCTACCAAGTGGCAGCCGCTTTGTTGCATGACATCCGGCATCCGAAAGCCGCCGCCGATTTCGACCAATTCGCCGCGCGAACAAACCACGTCTTTGCCCCCCGCCAGCGTATTGAGCGCCAAAAACACGGCGCCCGCGCAGTTGTTGCAAATTGTGGCATCTTCGGCGCCAGTAATTTCGCGGAGTAAGGCAGCGATTGAAGCATCGCGCTGGCCTCGCTGACCAGTTTCGATGTCCACTTCAAGCGCGCAATGTGAGGCGGCAACGCGCGAAATGGCTTCCACTGCGGCGCGCGAAAGCAACGAGCGGCCCAAACCTGTATGAATTATAATGCCGGTGCCATTCAAAACGCGACGCGGCGCCCTTTGGGCCTTTTGTTCGAGCAGAGCGTGGGCGCGCTGAAAAACTGTCTCGTGCAAAATTTCGATTTCAACCATGTCGCCTTGCAAAATAGCGCGACGAAATTCATCCAAAACGGTGCGGGCGGCGCTCAGAATTTCAGGGCGCGTAGCGGCGGGACAGGCGTCACAAAGGCGCACTGTTAGGTCGTCAACGCGGGGCAGGGCGCGCAGTAAATTTTGAAATTGCGAAGCAGCGGGCGCGGGCAAATCGGGCACGCGCCGGAGTTTAACGGAATCGGTTGTGAAATTCGTTATAGCACCCGGCGGCTTTGTGGCTTTGCTGCCAAAAACGCGGCGTGGTTTACTGTTTTTTCACTTTGAATCGCACCGGCAACGTTGGTTCTCAGTCTAAAACGGACGGAGTTAAACATGAAAAGATATGTAGGTTTGGTCGTGATTTTAGCGGCTTTTGGTTTTTTGATCGCGACCAGTTTGAATTCTGTGGCGATGAAGTCGCTTCCCGTTCATGAATTGCGCGCGGCGGATAGCAGCCCGCATTCTTATGTCGGCCAGCGTTTGCGCGTGGTTGGTTTCGTCGGCAAAACGCCAGTCAAAAGCATCGAGAAAACAACCGATTCTGGCATCGTGAAAGCGCATTATTTCACGGTTGTGGACAAAGAACAAACGCTCAATGTGACCTTTCACGACGCCTTGCCCGATACGTTTCGCGCCGGTGGCCCGGTGCAAGTGGACGGCGTTTATTCGGCGCCGGGCGTGATAGAAGCCGATCACGTTTTAACCAAGTGCCCCTCGAAATATGAGGCCGAATCGAAGGCGCAAAGCCAAAAATACAATTCGAAATAATTCTCTAAATTCATGATTCCCTCTATCGGACAGTTGATGTTGTGGTTGGCTTTGTCGTGCGCGGTTTATGGCATTGCCATCACGATTGCCGCTTATCGCTTGCCAGAGGCACGCCGTCAAGCGTGTCTTTCGTCGGCATTTAATGCCACTTTAGCGGTTTGGTGGCTGGTCGCCGCTGCTTCGGGCACGCTGATTTATTTGTTTTTGACCGACGATTTTTCCGTCAATTACGTTTGGGCGCATTCGTCTTTGGCGCAGCCGATTCAATTCAAAGTCTCCGCGATGTGGGCCGGGCAATCCGGTTCGCTTTTGCTATGGACGCTGATGTTGGCCGGTTACGGCGCGCTTATCGCGGTTGTGGGACGGCGCCATGAATATGGCGGCGACAAATTGGAAGCGCAATTGGCGCCGACAGCCGCCGCCGTGGTGCAAGGCATCAATTTGTTGTTTTTGGGTCTGGTTTGTTTTGTCACCAAGCCTTTTGAAACCGGGCCGCCCGTTACTGATGGCAGTGGCATGAATCCGCTGTTGCAAAATTATTGGATGCAAATCCACCCGCCGACTTTGTATTTGGGCTACGTCGGTTGCTCGGTGCCGTTCGCGTGGGCCGCTGCGGCGCTTTTGCACAAGCAGTTCGGCAAAGATTGGGTGACTTTGGTGCGCCGCTGGACGCTGATTCCGTGGCTCATTTTAGGCGTCGGCATCATAATGGGCGGCGCGTGGGCCTATGAAACGCTCGGTTGGGGCGGTTATTGGGCCTGGGACCCGGTGGAAAACGCCAGCTTAATGCCGTGGCTGACTGCGACGGCGTTTTTGCATTCGATTATGATTCAGGCGCGGCGCGGAATGCTCAAAAACTGGAACATGGTTCTGGTTTCGCTAACCTTTTTGCTGTCCGTCTTCGGCACGTTTTTAACGCGCAGCGGCGTGGTTTCCAGTGTGCATTCGTTCGCCGAAAGCAACATCGGCGGTTACTTTTTAGTGTTTTTAGGCGTCGCTTTGGTGCTGTCTTTTGGCTTGATTATCTGGCGGCGCGACGAATTGGCGACGGAATTTACATTTGAATCGGTGCTTTCGCGCGAAGGCGCTTTCATGCTCAACAACTGGATTTTGCTGGGCAGCGCTTTCGCCGTTTTGTGGGGCACGATTTATCCGGCATTGCGCGAAGCCATTGACGGGCAATCGGTTTCCGTCGGCGCGCCGTATTTCAACAAAGTTATGGTGCCGTTGGGCCTTATGCTGCTGGGTTTGACCGGCATCGGGCCGCTGATGGCATGGCGTCGCACCACACCGGCGGCGCTCTTGCGCACCGCGAAATGGCCGATTGTCGCGGCGATTGCGGCGGCGCCGTTATTTTATTTTCTCAGCGCGTGGCATACGGGCGCGGTCACGGCGTTTTGCCTTGGCGTTTTCGTAGCGGCAGGCATTATTTTGGAATTTGTCAAAGGCACGCGGGCGCGGATGTCGATGACCGACGAAGGCCCGCGCACTGCGTTTTTCAACTTGTTACTGCGTAACCGGCGGCGTTATGGCGGCTACGTTGTGCATTTGGGAATCGTGCTGCTGTTTGCCGGGTTTGCCGGTTCGTCGGGTTTTA
The DNA here is from genome assembly GCA_031372065.1 of Abditibacteriaceae bacterium. Lineage (GTDB taxonomy): Bacteria > Armatimonadota > Abditibacteriia > Abditibacteriales > Abditibacteriaceae > DASWNL01. The sequence goes on from JANMKN010000135.1 coordinate 27,306, forward strand.
AAATCGAAACCGAGCCGATTACTTTGCAAAAAGGCGAAACCATGCGTGTGGGCGAATATACGCTGCGTTTTGAAGGTTTGGTCGAGCCGCCGCCCGGCCAATTGGCGCCCGAAAAACAACAAGAAATCGCGGCGCACATGACGGTTTTTCTGATGCCGCCGGACAAAATCAAAAGCGATACCAAGCCGATGGCGACTTTGTATCCGCACATTGATATTTTCAAGTTGGCGGGCAATGTTTCGCCCGAAGCGCGCGCCGGACAAGCGCCACAATCGGCGCGGCGCCCTGCGATTATGTCGAATCTGGCAAATGACCTTTATCTGGCGCTGATTGATGCCAATAACGAGGAAAACAAGGCTTCGATCAAGGCTTATTTGAACCCGCTGGTGATGTGGATTTGGATTAGTATGTTGTTTTTCGTGGCCGGAACCGCCATTGCCATGTGGCCCGATAGCCGTGCCACGCGCGCCGAAGCGCGTGCCAAAGCAGACGAATCGCCGCGCGCTTCCGCAGGTGCCGAAACCAAATTGGCGCGCGAAAAAGCATTGGAGAAGATTTAATGCGTCGTTTATTTTGGGCGCTGCTTTGCGCCTTGCTGTTTATCAATGGAACTGTGATGGCCGCGCCGGATTTTACGGCCATGAAAAAGCAAATCATTTGCGATTGCCCCGATTGTGGGCGTCAGACAATTGATCAATGCGCCAGCGGCTGCGCGCGCGGAAAAGAATTAGCCACCGATTTGAAAAAGCAAATTGTTGTCGGCAAAGCCGAAAACGAGATTTTCGAGTATTTTGCCAAGACTTATGGCGAGCAAAGTTTAGGCGTGCCGCGCCAGCAGAATTTCTGGGGCCGCATGGCGCCGATTATGCCGTTTGCGATTTTAGTGCTGGGTCTTTTGCCAATCACTTACATCATGCAAACGCGCCATCGCAAAGTGCGCGATATAGGCGGCAAAAAAGCGCCTAAAGTGACCGCCGCCGATGATGAGCGCTTGGATGCAGCCTTGAAGGATTTCGATTACTAATGGAATATGCTTTGGGCTTTTTACTCAGTGCCTTGGTGGTCGCGATTGTCGCAGCGCCTTTGTTTCGCGAACGCCGGATATGGGCCGCTTTAGCACCCAGCACGCGGCGCGCAGTGCTGCTCGAACAGCGCGACACGACATTGCGCGAACTCAAAGACCTCGATTTTGACCGGCGCATGGGCAAAATTGATGACGCCGATTATGCCGAATTGCACGCCGCCGCCGCCGGACGCGCCACAGCGGTTTTGGACGCTTTGGAAGCCTTAAAACCAACCGGACGCGGACGCAACGGCTCGGCGTCGGCGCCGTGGCTTCACACTTTGGATGCCGAAGCCGAAATCTTCGTGGCCCGTGCGCGTTTGCGTTTGCGCGGCGCGGCACCCAAAGTCGCAGAATTTCCCAAAGACAGCGCTGATGCCTTTTGGGTTTGCCAATGCGGACGCACTGTGCAAAGCAGCGATAAATTTTGCGGCAGTTGCGGCGCGACGCGTCCGCAGGTATAACATTCCCGTCTCTTCTGCCGATTCTCGCCGGGGCAGTCCAAGCTCCGGCCTTTTTGTGCCGCACTTGTTTCCATGAAAAGATTACTCATTTTGCCCTTGCTGTTGCTGAATATGCTGCCTTTGTGGGCCGCGACAGGTCACGTCAAGGGCCGTATTATCAACGCAACGCTCAAAAAGCCCCTTGCGGGCGCCAGCATTTCGCTGATTCGCATCGGCCCTGATCGCCAAGACCGCACAGTGGGAACTACGAAATCAGGGCCGGATGGCGCTTTTTCGTTTTCTGCGTTTCCCGCAGGCGCCAATGAAATTTTCATGGCGCAAACCATGTTCTTAGGCAAAAAATATGAGCAAGTCGCCTTCGATGGCACCGGACGCCTCAAAGAAATCGCTGGAATGGATGTTGACCCCGACAAAATTGAATTGACCGTTTACAGCAAGTCGGGCAAGATGCCGGAATTCCGTTTTTTAGTGCATCACTTAGCAATTCAGCGCGAAAACCGCACTTTGAAATGTGTTGAACGCATCGTGGTGAAACCGCAAGTTAATTATTTTTATGATGGAAGCGCTGGAGTATCTAAAATCAAGTTGCAATTGTCGACTGGCGCTAAAGAGGTCGCACTTGACCCGAAAATTGTAAATGGCACGCTGCAAAAAGAAGGCGATTTTTATTATTTCGTCTTTAAAAATAAATCTATGATTTTCGATACGAGGCAACCGACGCCCATTTTAATCAATTACGTTCTCGATTGGCCCGCGTCGTTGCCGTGGAATCGTAAATTGAATTTAGATCACAAGATTTTTTATTCAACCAATTTCTTTTTCGTGGCGCGCGCGCCCGACGCCAAAGATTTAAAAGTCATCGCGCCCCGATTGAAGCCTGACGAAACAAACAAATTTCCCAACGCGCAAGGGGAAACCATCGAAAAAATTGTCAATTCGATTGGCGACCCGATGTCGCAAGAAGCGGCCCTCAAAGCGGGCGAAACTGTCGCGATTACTTTGCAGCAGCCGGTCAATCCGCTGGTTTGGGCGTTTGTTATGTTTGTTGGCGCCCTAATTGCCATTGTGCCGTTGGTTTTGCGTAATAGTGGTGGGCGTCGCGCCGAAAGCGATTTTGCAGATGACGAAGTTTCGTCTAATTTACAGGAACCCGCCTTTAGAGCGGACGTTTTAGGTGAAACTTTTCGGCCAACTGCCGGGGCAGCCTTTCCTACCGGCAAGGCTGCAAAGCGAAGCGGAACGCCGCAAGGCGCGCAGGATTTGATTTTTTCCATCGCACAACTTGACGAAGAATTTGCCAGTGGCGAAGTTGATGAACAAACTTATCAAACTCGCCGCGCGCTTTGGAAAAAAGAGCTTGTTTCACTCCTTGAGCAAGAACAAAAGCAGTCTGTGAGCGTAAAGACGGGGCGAACCAAGAAGTAGAATTTGCCGCACACATCCATTTTAAGAGAGGTGAGGATTATGCCGACTAAAACGAACACCAAGCCGTTGGCGTCCTCGAAGGTGACATCCAAGTCACCCGGAAAGCAAAGCATGACCAAGAACTCTTCCGGCAGTCCAACTAAAACTGCTCCGAAGCATAAGAAAAAAATTGAGGCGCCTATTCAAGCGCGCCTTGATTTGGATATTGACCATTTTCGCTCCATGCTCCTCACCGAGCGCGAGCGTTACGAATCCGAACTCGAAGGCATCCGCAGTCGCAGCATGGATGTGGAAGGTTCTCTACCCGATGAAGGCGAGAGCGGCGATGAAGACACCGCTGACTTGGCTTCTGCGATGATGGACAAGGAAATTGATCTGTCTGTGGAAGATGAGATGATGGATTTGCTCAACGCCATTGACCACGCGCTGGAAAAAATCGAAGATGGCACCTATGGCATCTGCGACATTTCTGGTGATCCGATTCCCAAATCGCGCCTTGAACTCATTCCGTGGGCGTCGCTGACCGTTACCTGCCAAGCCATGAGCGAAGGCGAATAACTCGCAAGAAAAGCAAAAAAGCGGCGTGTGAATTCAATTCACACGGCGCTTTTTTGCTTTAGTCCCTCACCCCTTAAGCATTTCCCACTTTTGTGCCTTGCGTTTGCGCTATGCGGGCGCGTTCGTCGCGCGCGGTGCGTTTTTGGGTGTTCCAATAAAAGTCGCGCGGCTCTTTGCGCGGGCGTGGTGCCCTGCCAAAACCGAGAATGTAAGCGCGGCGCGGCGTGTTCGATAAATTGGGCGCGGTGTAATGCATGGTGCGCGACAAATGAAACGTGGCACCGCCAGCGGGCAAGGGGCAGATCGCCACGTTTTTCGTGTCGGGCAATTCGTCAATTTCAAGGCCATGAATGCGCGGATCGTTGTTGATGCAATGATGCGATTGCACTTCCCAAAGGTGCGTGCCGGGCACGAATTGCATACAGCCATTTTCAAGCGTTGCGGGCTGCAAGGGAATCCAGACGGACAGCGATTCATGATCCAAGTCAGCGTTCCAATACGCTTCGTCCTGATGCCACGGCGTCGGCGCGCCATGCCGTGCTGGTTTTAAAATGGCGTGTTCGCCGTGCGCTTGTGCGTCGTCGCCGAGCAGTTGCCGCGAAATGTGCAAGGCGTTGACTCGCATTAGCGTGTCGCGCAGTTCGGGCGCGTATTTGACGGGATTCAAAATTTGCGGCAATGCGGCCTCTTTGCCTTCTTCGTCGGTGCCCGCCAAATCGAATTGATTGCCTTCGTCGCGTCCGACGCGTGCGGCAAATAAGCGGTCATAAACTTCGCGCACAAAAGCCACTTCTTCGGACGTGGTGATGGCCGGAATCGCTAAGTAGCCGTTCGCCTGAAAAAACGCAATCTGTTCCAACGTGATGGAAATTGTTGGTTGAATCTCGGACATGATTTTAATGGGAATGCGGAACTTCGTTATTTACGGCGCGGCCATGACTTGCAGGGCGTAGCGTTGTTTTAGCTCGTTGTTGAGCAGAATTTCGATAAAAACCGGGCCGGAAGTGCGCAGGGGCAGGCCCGCGAAAACCTGCACGGCGGTAAAATGCGAAAGCAAGCCGTGTAACTCGAATTTAATGGTTTCGCCGGCCACGATGATGTTGTCGTCGCCGTCTACAAAGCGCGTTTGTTGCTCCCAATCGCCTTCGCCGTTGCACCATTTGTTGACGATGCAGCAGCCGGGATGCTGGGCCGGGAACTGTGCCACAGCAATCTGCTCGAACAAGCCGAGCAGCATCAATTTTCCATTGTCTTCGCGCCGCACTTCGTCGCACAGCACCGTATAAAGCAAATCGGGTTCAATCATATTCTGGCTTAGTTTAATCGGCGTTAAACAATCTGTCGCACAATCAAGCGCTTTATTGGACGACCCTGATGTTCAAAAAAGGAATCCAATATACGGCGACGAGTCAGAGACAGAAAATTATCGCCCGGTGTGATGCTGCCTAAAATGGCCGTGTGCGAAGCGCCTGTCGCTGAAGGAACATTGGTCGGCCAATCCTGCCAAGTGGCAAAACCCATCGTGGCAAAAGCGACGGCTTCTTTGGCATCGGAGGGCAGATTCAGTTCGTTTGTGTGCCGCAAAGCGCCGGAAAATCGCGCACCGATTTGCTCCATTAAAAACGCGTTTTGTGCGCCGCCGCCTGCGACAAATAATTCATCAACGCGCGGCAGTTTTTCGAGCGAATCGGTGATGGTTTGCGCTGTTAGAGTTGTCAGAGTAGCGAGAATATCAGCATCGCTCAGGCCCAGATTTTGGCCTTCGTTCACCAGATTTTGGGCTTCTTGCGGCCCGAATAGCTCGCGTCCGGTGCTTTTGGGCGGCGAAAGTTGAAAATACGGCTGCGCCAGCCACTTTTGCAGCAAATTTTCGCTGATTTTGCCGCGTTTTGCGAAGTCGCCGTTTTCGTCGAATTGCTTTTCGTCCTTGGAAATAATTCGCATCGCTTCATCTATCAAAACATTGCCGGGGCCGGTGTCGAAAGCGATAATTTCGCCGCTTGGCGGCACATAACTGAGGTTCGCCATGCCGCCGATATTTAGTGAAACGCGATGCAGAATTTCGTGACGAAAAAGCAAATTGTCGAACCAAGGCACCAGCGGTGCGCCGTGACCGCCCAAGGCAATATCGCGCGAGCGAAAATCGGAAACGACGGTGCAGCCGGTGCGCGCTGCGATAATGGCAGGGCTGGCAATTTGCAAAGTTGAACGCGGCACTTGGGCTTGATGATAAACCGTTTGGCCATGCGAGGCGATTAAATCAACTTCTAAATTCGCTTTTGCCTTCACCGCTTGAGCGGCCTGTGCGAAGGCTTCGCCGAGCGCGAAATTGAGTTCACACACGGCGCGCGTGCTGCCTTCGTTTGGCGGCAATATTTCGCGCACCGCATCGCGCAAAGCGTTGTCCAAAGGGTGCATCAAAAAGGCGTGCAAAGTGAGTTCAAGCGTTTGGTCGCGCTTTACGATTTCGACAAGCGCGGCGTCAATGGCGTCCAGCGATGTGCCGGACATCAGACCGATAACGTTCATGGCTTCAGTTTAAACTTTTATGAAAACCACCACTCTTTTAGCCGCCGCGCTTTTGGCGGCGCCTGCCGGAGCGCAGAATTTGTGGACGGATTTAATCGCGCCCGACGCCAAAGTCGAGCGCGTCGCCACGGGGTTTAAATTCACCGAAGGCCCGATGTGGCACCGCGATGGCTATTTGTTGTTCACCGATATTCCCAACAATGCGATTGTGAAATGGGCACCGGAAAATGGCGGCAAAACTGAAATTTATCGTCAGCCTTCGGGCAACGCCAACGGGCTTTTTCTCAATCGCGAAAACCAATTGTTGGCTTGTGAGCATTCCAATCGCCGCGTTTCGCAAACGATTTTCGGGCAAACAATCACACTCGCCGACAAGTTTGAAGGCAAGCGTTTGAACAGCCCGAACGACCTCGATATTGCGCCGGATGGCAGCGTGTATTTCACTGACCCGATTTATGGTTTAGCCAAGCCAGAAGACAAAGAATTGGATTTTGAAGGCGTGTTTCGCTTGTCGCCGGACGGAAAATTGACTTTGATGGCGAAAGAATTTGGGCATCCCAACGGCATCGCATTTTCGCCGGATGCCGAAACGCTTTATGTCAACGATTCCGAGCCGATGCGCAACAATATGCGCGCTTTTGATGTGCAAAGCGATGGCACTTTAAACAACGGGCGCGTTTTTGCTGACATGAAAGTGGAAGGCGCAAAAAGTTCACCCGACGGCCTGAAAGTGGATGTGCAGGGCAACATTTGGACAACCGGGCCGGGCGGGGTGTGGGTTTTCTCGCCCGCCGGTAAACTGCTTGGCAAAATCGCCGTGCCCGAAGGCACAACGAATCTCGCTTTTGGCGGGGCTGACCGCAAAATGCTTTACATCACGGCGAATA
>JANMKN010000138.1:0-2580 GCA_031372065.1 Abditibacteriaceae bacterium
GTGGAGAGCAGAGACGACAGGCGGCGCGGCATTGATGTTGACGGTGTTTTGGTTACCGACAACATTTGCCATGCCGTCAATGTTGATGCCGCCTTGCTGCTCGCTCATTAGAATAAATGCTGAGCCATTTCAATGGCTTTGTGAATCAGCGGCGCCAGCCCCGTCGCAGCGGCTCCGATAGCTGCCGCGTTCTTCGCCATTGCCGCCATGCTCGCTAATTTCGCTTCCACGATGGATTTACTGGGCTTTTCCTTGACGATTTGCCCTTCAACCACATCAAGGTCACCTGCTACGACCTCGCGCGTGTCATCGTCCAATCCGGCGCCATCCAACGCAGCGCGCATTTGCGCCAGCAACGCGGTGAAATCCGCCATCGTCGCGCCCTGCGTCACCGTCGTTTTGCGGACGCTGACCGTGTTCTCATTTCCAATTACGTTTCCGTCACCGGTGATGTTGACTGAGTGATTCATTTTTTCATCCTCCCAAACACCAAATACATCCCATTCTCCCTGCTGCCAACGCCCGAAGTTCGAGTTTTCAGCACGAAGGACATAAGTCATGTTGTGTTCAAAGATAGCCCAACATTGCTTGTCCTCTGCTTTGAGTAATGTTTCACCCTGTCTGACTGAAACCAATTCAATCAAACCTAACGCCTTCAAACGATTGGAGCCATCACTTGAAAGGCTGTGGCACGTCACATTTAAATTGGAGGTGTCTGGCGTTTCTTCTTTTGCGGTGGCAGGCGCGATTTGGGCCATCATAACAATAAATCCTTAAATTATAACGGCCAGACAAAAATACTGAACAACTCGAACGCATTTTATTATTATGCAGAGGGAAGAAGAGCGCAACGAGATTATTACGGCAAATGGCGGGCGAGGACGGTGCCTCGCCCCTACGATTCCAACAGATCACAAACGCGCAGAGCCGACAGACGAAACCACGCCGTATATTTTTCGGGATTTTGTTTGACTTCCTTACGCACATCAGCCAGCGGCAGCCATTGCACATCGTCAATTTCAGCGGCGTCCGGCTTTGGCTCACCCTCGAATTCACCGATAAAAACGTGATCGAATTCGTGTTCGGTCAGGCCGCTGCGTTCATCATGCGCGCGATAAATAAAGCTGAAAAGTTCGCGCAAGGGCACATCGAAACCGAGTTCTTCGCGCAGGCGGCGATGCGCGGCTTCTTGCAATTCTTCGCCTTTGCGCGGATGGCTGCAACACGCGTTTGTCCAGCGCCCGCCAAAGTGATATTTATTGGCGCCGCGCAATTGCAACAGCATTCGCTGGCTTTTGTCCACAATAAAAATCGAAAACGCGCGATGCAAAACGCCGCCATTTTCGTGCGCCCGTTGCTTGGGCAAGCTACCGATGCAACGGTCATTTTCATCCACTAAAACCAACTCGTCTTCATGTCCAGTCATTTTTTTTCTCCAAAGAAAACGCGCGCCGCCGTGCCAAATAATAGCAATCCCATCGCGGCGGGCATCCACAAATTCATCCAAAAGCACACGCTTGTCCAAAAGCTGAGAATCAGCAGACTGCTGCCAATTAACGCGGCGGGAGGCGCTTCCGATTTTAAGCGCGGTGCCGACTTTAAAACGAGAGCCGTCGCCGCGCTGCCAGTCAGAAACCAGCCAAAAAAGTTTTGCAAAGGCACTTCGTAAAACGCGCCGCGCGCCGCGTATTGCCAAAAGCCCTGAGCCACCGCAGGTGGGTCAAGAACAATGTCAATCGCCACCAAAATGAGGCCGCCAAAAACAATCAGCAGCGCGCTGTTTTTCGTCCAACGCCGCGCTAAAGCGATAGCGGCGCACACAAGCGGCGTCCACGCAAACGGCACCGTCCACGGCACGATTCCGAAAAGGCGCGCGCCGATTTTTTCGCCGTAAACAAAGTGTCCATAAGGCACGCCGGTAACAATCGCACAGCTTTCCAAAGCCAGTGCAAAAACACCCAGCGCGACCAATAATCGCACGCCTTCGCGCACTCCTAACCACTGAATTGTGGCGCGATAGCAAGGCCATGCGAAAAGCACGACAAACGCCGCCGAAACGTGCGCTAATTCGGGCCGAACCGGAATTTTCGCCACGAAAAAACCGCATAACGCCTGCGCCAGCAACGCCAAAACCCACAGCGCGTTACGGGCGCGCAGGCCGGAATCAGCAGCAAGCACCGCGCCTTCGGTAAAATCAAGTTGTGCCGCGCTCTGCTGCGCCATTGCTTGTGTTTCTCCCCTACCCGATGCTTTCTCTGCGCCGCCTTTTTTCAATCAGCCGCCCGCGTTTTTGGATTTACCTTTTCGGCCCTTATATCGTCGGCCTCGCAGCGAACGCGACAAATCTCAATGATTTTTCGCAGCCTCTGGTTTTGCTTTTCGCGCTTTATTTTACGTTGCCCGCTAACCTTTTGGTTTACGGTGTCAACGATATTTTCGATTACGAAACCGACCTCGCCAACGCAAAAAAAACGGGCTACGAAAGTCCCGTCCCACCCGATGAGCGCGCTGCACTCTGGAAAGCGATTGCCTTGTGCAATTTCCCTTTTTGCATCGCGCTGTTCTTCGTTTCGCAGGGCG
>JANMKN010000180.1:0-1524 GCA_031372065.1 Abditibacteriaceae bacterium
CTCGCCACGCCTAATTTCCCTTACGAAACATTTGCCCAAGCCAGGCCTGCTGTAGGTATTGCGCGCCCCGCCTTGCTTGAGCGTCAATTTAAAGAGGCTGTGCGCCGCGCGCCCAATAATTTCGAAGCCAACTATAATCTGGGGGAGTTTTACCTACACGCTGCGAAACTAAACGAAGCGATTCCGTGGTTGGAAAAAGCGCGACTGCTCAATCCGACACACTATGCCAACGGTTACGATTTGGCGCTCGCTTATGTGCAAACCGGGAAATTGCTCGCCGCGCGTCAGCAAATTCAAGCATTGTTGGCAACGAAAAATACTGCCGAATTGCATAACTTGATGGGGCTGGCGGAAGAAACCGCTGGCAATCACCTTGCCGCCGCCGAAGCCTATCAACGCGCCGCCCAGCTTGATCCCAATGAAAAAAACGTCTTTGATTTAGGCAACATTTTGCTGCAACTAACAGCCGCGAACGAAGCCCTGAAAATATTCAAGTACGGCGTCGAAAAACATCCTCAATCCTCTAAACTCCGTGTCGGGCGCGGCATCGCCGAATACGCGCTCGGCAATTATAACCAAGCCGTAGAGACGCTTTGCCAGGCCGTAGACTTGGATCAACAAGACCCGCGACCCTATATATTTTTAGGCGAAATGTATGGCGTTTCAGTGGAACTTGTGGATGAAATCAATAAACGGTTTGCGGCGTTCATTCGGCTGCAACCGCGCAACGCGTTGGCGCATTATTACTACGCCATGAATTTATGGAAAGGCAAACGAAGCGCACAAGCCGACGCCGACCCCGCCCAGTTAGAATCGTTGCTCAAAACAGCCATTACCATTGACCCAAAACTGGGCGACGGTTTTTATCAATTAGGCGTGCTGTATTTTGACCAGAAGAAATATCCCGCCGCCATCCCCCATTTGCGCCGTGCCACCGAGCTTAAACCCAACGATTCGCAAATCCATTTCAAGCTCGCACAGGCGTATCAGCAAACAGGACGAACAGCCTTAGCCGCGACAGAATTCGCCCTGACGAAAAAGCTGAAGGATGAAAAATTGCAGTCGGAGATGAAGATTAAACCTCAATAAGCTCAGCGAGACCCGTATTTTTAAGCACTTCAAGCAGTAATCCCACCGCCAAGCCTGACAACGAATCACACATTTCCCCGCTTCAATTCTTCCGCCAAATAATCACACGCGCGAATTGTTAGCGCCAAAATTGTCAGCGTCGGATTTTGATTGGCGGAACTCACGAAGGCGGAGCCGTCCGTCACGAAAACATTTTTCGCTTCGTGCAGTTGGTTGAATTTGTTGAGGACGGATTTTTTCTTGTCGTTGCCCATGCGGCACGTGCCGATTTCGTGAATCATTCGTCCCGGCGCGATCAGCATTTCCTGCGGCGCGATGTCTTTGGCTCCAGCGGCTTCCAGGATTTCGGCGCTCGCGTTCATGCCGTCGTGTAAGATCGCGCGTTCGTTGTCAGAATGCATGACGTGCATTTTCAAAACGGGAATGCCCCACGCG
>JANMKN010000258.1:0-7524 GCA_031372065.1 Abditibacteriaceae bacterium
AATCATTCGGGAAAATGGCGCTAAGACACCCTTCCCCTTCGCCGTTTCAAGGCGGGCGCCCTCTGGGCAGGTGGCCGGGGATGGGGTGCTTAAAACTCACAGATTTTGCTTCCAAACTCACGGATTCAGCCGTAAAAGTCACAAGGTTTGCTCTCAACCTCGCGTGTCGGAGAGTAAACCTTGCGTGTTTTGCTTTAACCTCACTGATTTTGCTTCAAAACTCACGTGTTTTAGAGCAAAACACGCAAGGTTTAGAGTAAAACACGTGAGTTTTAGAGTAAAACACGTGACTTTTGGAGCCAGACACGCGAGTTTGGAAGCAAAATCTGTGACTTTTACGTTTGGCAGCGTTGATTTTTGATTGCACTCATAATTCTGATTTTGTAAAAATTAAATTGACCCCCCAAAATTTCAGGAGGAATAGGCATGGCACAGGTAAAAAATAATTTGCGTGAACTGTCAGTTTCACAAAAAATCGCAGAATTGCGTGTCATCGTGACCAACTTGCAAGCCAAACCCGCGTATGCCAGTTATGCGGCGCTGTTCACCGCTCTGCTCGCGATGGCCGATGCTTTAGAAGTGGCTTCCAATGCCGTTGCAATGGCGCGACACAACTCTAAAGCCAAAACGATAATTCAAAGCGGGGCGCAAACCACGCTTGATAATGGCATTTCCCAATTGGTGTCTGCGGTGCAAACCGTGACCGGCGGCGATGCCACGAAGATTATCGAAACAGGTTTTGAAGTGCGTCAGGAAAATACGCCGGTGGGCCAATTGCCGATGCCCACCGATTTTTCGCTGACAACGGGCGACCATTCCGGCGAAATTCACGGTCATTTTCACAGCGTCAAAGGCGCGCGTTCCTATCGGGCGCGCTATCATATCGGCGAAAATCCCGGCGATATTTCGCAACCCGGCATTGGCGGCGATTGGCTTGATGGCGGCGTTTTTATCAAGTCGAATTTCGACATCGAAAACTTAACCAGCGGCCAGCGTGTGTGGGTGCAAGTGCAAGCCATCGGCAGCGACGGCCAAAGCGCGTGGAGCCAACCCGCCAGCATCATCGTGCCGTAAACGACACCAAAAATCGAAAAAGCCCGCGCTTTCCCCTGAAGGCGCGGGCTTTAAAAACTACTGTGTTGATTCCGCACGCATTTCTCTTCGCAAAAAGTAGAATTAAAAAATCGTATGTTGAGTGTTATATTTAACGCTATTTGGGTAACAATGGATAAGCAGCAACGCCATGAACGTGATTGGAGAGATTATTTCAATGCGATTCCCCGTTTCCCCCCGTCGTCCTCGCGCCGCCTTCACCTTGATAGAATTGCTTGTCGTAATAGCGATAATAGCGCTCCTCGCCGCGATTCTGTTTCCCGTCTTCGCCCGCGCCCGCGAAAATGCCCGCAAAAGCTCTTGCCTGAATAATCTCAAGCAACTGAGCGTGGGATTTCTGCAATACACGCAAGATTTCGACGAAATGCTGCCCAATCTTGGCGGTTACAGTGCCGCAGCAGATTCGGGTCAATGGACTGGAACGCCAGCAGCGCCGGGCTGCTCTCCCAACAACACATTATCGACGGTAAATCCTTGTCTGCCAGAAAAAGGAGCAATTTTTTCCTATATCAAGAATACGCAGGTTTACATTTGCCCTTCCGATACCTATGGCATCAGGAAGCGTTTGAGTTACTCGATGAACTCGCAATGCGCCAGCAGTGGAGCGCCCGTTTATCAAGGCAGAGCAATTGGGGAAGCCACGAGGCCTGCACAAACCATTTTCCTCATGGATGAAGGTTTAACGCTGAATGACGGCTACTTCGTCTATGGCTCGGTTAATGACAAACCATCCCTGATCCACTTAGGTGGCGCGAACAACGCGTATTTAGACGGCCACGTCAAGTGGAAAACGGATTCGCAGTATCAAGCCAGCGATTTCACGTTTTAATTCTGCTATAAAGCAAAACGGAGGCGCCGAGTGGCGTCTCTTTTTTGCTTTGAGGTGGTTTCGTAAAACGGTTGCTTTTCGATTTTTGATAATCACGTTAACTATGTTATTTTTTGTCAGGTTTTGGTTAAAATAGATGTAGTGCTGTGTAATCCAACACCAAAAATGACAGAATTTTGGGGAGAAATATGAAATTGCGACCTCTCGCAAACCGTCCTCGCGCTGCTTTCACCTTGATTGAGTTGCTTGTCGTCATAGCGATAATAGCGCTCCTCGCCGCGATTTTGTTTCCTGTTTTCGCCCGCGCTCGCGAAAATGCGCGCAAGTCTTCGTGCTTGAACAACGTCAAGCAGATTGGTCTTGCTTTGCAGCAGTATTCGCAGGATTACGATGAAATGTTGGTGATGAACAACGATCCCACCAACACATTTGCTTGGCAAGCGCGCATGGTGCCCTATATTAAGAACACGCAAGTGTGGGTGTGCCCCAGTAGCACGCAGAATTTTCAGATCTTAGGGACGCCCTCGTTTCGTTGCTCCTATGTGCTGAACAATTTTTACACCAGCAACTTAACTTTGGGCGGACTCTTTGAGCAATACGGCAATACCAGTATCGCCAGCATCGAGGATACTGCCGGCACCATGTTCACTGGCGATGGTTGGGATGGCACTGGTTCCAGCATAGGCCAATTTATTAACGGCGGATTGGCCCTTCATCCCGAACTTAATCCGCCCGCGTTTTGGACAAGTCAAGCTGATGTTCATGCGCGCCACTTAGAAAGCTGCAATGTGGCTTTTCTGGACGGCCATGTTAAAGCATTGCGCATCACTGAACTCTGCAAAACCAACGCTTCTGGTAACTATCCCTATTTTACGAAGATCAAGGATTGAGATTTGGGTCGAAGTTTTTCCATAAAAAGGGCGCCTTGGGCGTCCTTTTTTGTGTTTGAACGCTTTGTCAAAAACAGGAACTCCGCATAAAGCCATAGTCTGGCGATATTTGCAGATTCTGGTTGTGTCGCAACGGCGCTCAGGCTAATCTAAATGTTATGTCTGATAACACACAACCGATGCTTCAAGAGACGCTGGAGCAAGCCGCACAAAAGGCCGCGCGATTTTTGCGGCCTTCGCCGTCGTATTCAATGACTCTGCGCGTGGAATACCCCAATGTTTTGGGCGTCATGGGCCGCATTACCTCGGTCATTGGCGAAGCCGGCGGCGATGTCGGCGCGATTGACATTGTTTCCGGCACGCGCGCCACGACCACACGCGATATTACGTTTTCCGCTGCCGATTACGAACATGGACAGGCCATTATTTCCGCCGTGCGCGCCATTGAGAATGTGGACATCGTGCAGGTCAGTGACCGCGTGTTTTTGATGCACATTGGCGGTAAATTGGAAATTACCTCTAAAGTGCCAATTAAGACGCGCGATGACCTTTCGATGGCCTACACGCCCGGCGTGGCGCGCATCGCACAGGCGATTGCCGAAGACCCGGCTGATCTTTACAACCTTACCATCAAGAAAAACTGCGTGGCTGTCATCAGCGATGGCAGCGCGCTTTTGGGATTGGGCGATATTGGCCCCGGCCCGGCCATGCCCGTCATGGAAAGCAAGGCGCTGCTTTTCAAAGAATTCGCGGGCATTAACGCGTTTCCGATTTGCCTTGATGTGAAAAGCGACGAAGAATTTATCGCTGCCGTGAAAGCGATTGCGCCGAATTTTGGCGCCATTCATCTCGAAGACATTGCGCCGCCGCGCTGTTTCAACGTCGAAGCCCGTTTGGAAAGCGAACTTTCTATTCCGGTGATGCACAACGACCAGCATGGCACAGCCATTGTGGTTTTGGCGGCGCTGATTAACGCTTTGAAAATCGTCAACAAGCAGCCTGCCGCGTTGAAAGTGGTAATTCACAAAGCCGAAGCCGCAGGCGTGGCGACAGCGCGCCTGCTCAGGCATTATGGCGTGCGTGATATTGTAGTTTGCGACGCGCAGCATGGCATTTGGGACAGTTCGCATCCCGATTTTGAAACCTTAGCGCCCGCCGCTGCCGAAGTGGTGAAACAAAGCAATCCGCGCGGTCTGCAAGGCGATGTGCGCTTGGCACTCAAAGGCGCCGATGTGTTTATTGGTTTTGGCGGCAGGCATTTGCTGGCTTCGCGCGATATTGCGGATATGGCAAGAGATTCAATTGTTTTTGAAATGGCTTATCCGACGCCGGAAATCGAACCCGATTCGATTTCCGGTCTGGCGCGTATTATCGCCACCGGACGCAGCGATTTTCCCAACCAAATCAATAATATGCTGTGTTTTCCGGGCTTTTTTCGCGGTCTTTTGGATTCGCGCGCCACAGGAATCAACAACGAAATGCGCCTTGCCGCCGCGCACGCCATCGCCGATGTGGTGGGCCGTGAAGAAATTAACGAAGATTATCTAACGCCCAGCGTGTTTGATCGCCGCGTTGCCCGCGCCGTTGCCAGCGCTGTCATCGAAAGCGCCACGCGCACTGGCTTGGCCGGGCGCGTCTTGAAAAAGTCAAAATAAGAATTCATCGCAGAGAACACAAAGGGCACAGAGAAAATGAAAATCTCTGTGCCCTTTGTTGTTTAAAAATCAAACAATCGCTTGATAGGAATACAAGCGTCCACCTTCGGGCACGATGGCGGCTTCGCGGCGCACGAGGTGCAGTTGATAAAGTTTGGCGATGCGATTGTTGCAAGCCGTGGCCGAATCGAGATTGAGCATTTCAGCCAATTCGCGCACGGTGATTTGATACTTGTCCATCACGGCGCGCAAGGTATCCACCAAATGCCCCGGCAATTCGCCGATGACGCGCCATTCGATGGCGGCGCGCTGTTCGGCAGGCGCGTTTTTCGCCGATTCCGCCGCTTCGCGCAAAGTGTCCAGCACCAGAGGAATAGATTCTTTGGGCAAGGCTAAAGCAGCCACTTCGCGGCGATTGAGCGCCACTTCGACGTTTTCCATAAGTGCTTCGCCTAATTCATCGCCAGACATGGCTAAAATCAAAAAGCGATCAGGATATTCTTTGGCCGACATCCGCGAATAAATGGTGCCCAGCGCTTCGTCGGCGAACGAATAATCCATCATTTCCACACCTTCAAAATCCAACACCAGCACGCCGCCCGGCGGTAAATCACGCAAAAGAGTGTCTATTGCCTCTTGCACGCGCCGTCCTTGCGGACGCATCGCCAAAATATTCCCGAATTCACCCAAAGATTGAGTTTTCACTCGCTCACCCGCCGCTTTGATCCTCATCGTCTGCCTCCTCGCTCTGGCAAATATTTTCACTCGTCTCAGTGAAAAGCCGCCTTAAAGCCATTATGGGGCGCAAATGAGTATTTGTCAAGCAAAATTCAAGATAAGGCTTGCATTTATGGGTTTGAAGCGCAAAAATTATAACTGAGTGTGATGAAAAGGCACCTCGGCAAATCAGGATTTATTATGGCAACAGCAGGACCTCCTTCCAAAAAACCCGCGCCCAGTGCGCCGAGCAAAACAACGACGGGCACCAATCCGGTCCCGAAAAATGGCACGGCTGCCAAACCCGGCGCCGCAAAAACTGGCCCCGTAACGCAGAGTGCGGGAGCCAGAGGCGTTCCCTCCAAAGCGGCGAGCGCCTCCAAAACCGGCGTAGCATCTAAAGCAGGCGCCGCCAAAGGCGATGCCAAAAACGCTGACAATGATGCGCCTGTGGCAGCCGCTAAGTCATCTGACCTTGACCCCAAAGTCGTGGCTGGCATTGTCGGTGCATTTTTGCTGATTGGTTTGGTTGGATTCACTTTGTTGAACAAGCCCCGCAGACCCAATGTGGCGCCGCCGCCCGCTGGTTTGAGGCCGAACCCGCCCGGCGGTGCCATGCAGCCTGGCCCAGCCCCCGCGACTAATCCCTCCAGTGGTTCTGGGGCGCCCGCAACGGCCAATTCAGCCGTTTCTGCGCCAGCGGCCCCGGCAGCACCCGCGCCGCCGAGACCGGGCGTGGGAACATCGTCGTTTGGTTCGGCAGGCAGCGGCGCTGTGAATCCGAATGGTGGCGTTATGGTTCCCAGCGGCGGAGGTAGTGCGCCTCCGGCTGGCATGAACACAACGCCACCGGGCAATGCCGGGCAACCAAATGGTGGACGCGTTTTGCCGGCACCAGTGGCTCCCTCTGCGGCGCTACAGCCTCAAGCTGTCGCGCCCAATAATCGCGCAGTTGGTGGCGCGGCAGGCGCCCGGCCTCAAACGGTGCCCCGCGCCGGTAGCGAAGGCGCACAAGGCGGTGCAACCGGTGGTGCAACGGGCGGCGGAGAAGGCGGAGGGCAAACCTCCAGCGAAGGCCGCATTTCGGTTGGGGCCGGTTCGGTTCCACGTCCGGTATTGGAAGATAGTCAGCCTGCGCCGCCTAAACCGTAGGCGGGCATCTTGTTGCCGTTGTTGAGCGATTCTTTGCGGGGTCGGGACTAAAAAGTCCCGGCCCCGCTTTCTTTGGTCGGCAATTGGCTAAACTGCGAGGCGTGTTTCCGATTGAATCCGCCGCGCAGCAAATGCTTCTGCGCGAAGACGAATGGCAGCCGCGCGGTGCGCAGCGTTTAGCCTTGAACTCCGAAGTTTTTTGTAATCGCGTCGCCGCTGAAGGCGCCGAGGCCGGGCCTTTGGTGGCGCTTTGCGGCGCTGATGGCGATGAAAACGCCGATTTGCGTTTGGCCTCGCATTTGGCGCGCGAATTAAGTCAGGTTGTGCATCATGGCGAACGGCATTTTCAGGCCGTCACGCGCGCGGTTTGGCCGGGCGAGGCGTTATTTCGCGTCACAGCGGCGCATAATGCGATTTCGCGTGCCCTTGACGAGAATTTGCTTGGCGGCAACAAAGCGCGCCTTGATCCGCGCCGCCTGACGTGGCCGCGCTGCATCGCCGACAGCGCCCTGCCGCGCCAATTACGCCGCGTGATTACTGGTCTCGAATCGGATGTCACGTTTGATGCCGTGCCGCGCGAAGAAAGTTTCGTGACGCCCGCGCAAAGCGAATTGGCCGCGCTGCTAACGGTAGCCGATAGCGAAGACGACCTTTCAACGCGCCTCGAAAAATTAATCATCGGCTGGCGTCCGAACGACACGCCGGTTTTCGCCAGCGCGGTTTTAAGTGCGGCGCAGATAAACCAAATCGTGCCGCGCGAAATTTTGCAGCCGCAGTGGATCAACGAATCGTTGCCCGCCGGTGACGTTTTCGACGTGTCAACCACAGCGCGTGTGGAAGGCGGCGGAGCGCAGGACTGGCCTTTTGCGGGCAAAGCGGCGGTGCGGGTCGCGCAATTTTCTGGGGGCGCTGTGGCGGTTATCGGCGGCGGAATGCCGGGCGTGCGAACGTGGTTTGATGTCTTTACGCCCACTTGCGGCCTGACGGCTGCCGCCTTTGTGATTCGCGCCAGTGTAGAGACCATTCGCGATTGGGGCGCCGAAGAAATCAAGCGCGATCCTCATCACAACAGCGACGCGTGGATGGCCGGTTTAAACGTCTTGCAAGGCCGCGTTACGCTGTTAGATCGCTTCTCCATGCCGCCGATTGTGGTGGTTGAAGCGCCGCG
>JANMKN010000278.1:0-4463 GCA_031372065.1 Abditibacteriaceae bacterium
CGGCAAGTTGGTCAAGGTAAATTACAGCACCGCTAACGGAACAGCTATCGCGGGCAGCGACTATGTTGCTGTTGTCAGCACGCAAATCGCTTTCACCACAGGCCAAACCGTAACGCTGGCCCGTGTTTCGATTAACAGCGATATTCTGAACGAGCCGGATGAGGCTTTTAAGGTCAATTTGAGCAGCGCCGTCAACGCAACCTTCGCCGACTCGCAGGCCATTGGCACCATTCTCAACGATGATGCGGCACCCTCGCTGACTATCAACGACGTTTCCATCAGCGAAGGCAATAGCGGCACGAAAAATCTCACCTTCACCGTGAGTTTGTCGGCGCCCAGCGGCCAAACCGTAACCGTGAAATACGCCACCGCTGATGGCATAGCCCGCTCCACAAGCGACTACGTTGCCAAGACTGGCACGCTGACATTTGCGGCAGGACAGACCAGTAAATCTGTGAGCGTGGTCATCAAAGGCGACACAACAGTTGAAGGCAACGAAACGCTCTTCGTGTTGTTATCGGGTGCGATAAATGCCAGTGTGAGCAAAGCACGCGGCACCGGCACGATCAATAACGATGATGCTTCGGGATAGTGGAGCAGGCAAAGAAAGCCTACTTTAACCCCATTGGTGGCAACTTGGGTTAAAGTAGCTATCAACAGAATAACCTGCAAGCAAAGAGCGGCTCGTTACGATTAACGAGCCGCTCTTTGTGGTTAGCCGATTAAGGGCCAACTTGAAGCCGAATATAATGCTGAAATTAATGCGCGATGGGTCTTTGCAATCTGGCTGCGGACAATTTTGTCCTCAGTGCCACAACAACGAAATCTACATGATACAACTCAAACCTCGGCGTCTTTGGGTTGCATCATTAGCCGCCTTGATTGGACTCAAGCGTTTTGAGTGCCAGAAGTGCGGACACGGCTATTGTTGGCGACAAACGACCCGAATAACCAGAAATCAACAAACAACCCGAAGCGAGAAGGAGAAGTAATTACTTTTGAAAGCCATCGTTGCCCAACTCGCCGACCGTTACAAACAGTCGAAAGCTAAAGATTATTCTGCGAATACGTCGAATTCAGGCAAGAACGGATAAATTTTACTGTTCAAAACACCAAAAAGACGCGCGGGAGAATAAAATTCATGCTCCCGCGCGTCTTTTCTGCTCGTTCACCAGTGAATTTCACTGGTGAACGAGCAAAATTCACTGGTGAACGAGCAAAATTTGCTCGTTACTCCGGTAGCGGCAGACCTTTGGTTTCGGGTGCGAAGATCAGACCGATAAGTCCGACGACGTAGATGAACGCTACGATGCTGGCAGCAGTGCGTAGACCAGCGGTTTCATCGGTGGCACTGGCGAAGCGGGCGGCGAACGAGCCGAGCGCAAAGGGCGCCGCCGCCGCCACGATGCGGGCAGCATTGTAGCAAAAACTTACGCCCGTGGTGCGCAATCGTGTGGGGAACAATTCTGGGAAATAAATGGCGAACGAGGCAAACGGAGCGAGCGTAAAGAAACCCATAACAAACGCCAACAAAAAAGCAGTCTGCGTATCGCGCACGAAATGAAAAAACAATTGCAGCGAACAAAACGCCAGCACAAGAAATATCCCCAGCGCGGTTCGTCGTCCTATTTTTTCGGTGACAGCAGCAAACGTAAACATTCCTAACCCAGCCCCAAACATTTGCACCAGAAAAACAAGGCCTTTCCAATGCGCTAATGCCGCGCCGAGAGCCTTCTTTTGCAGTTCAGGATCGGCAATGCCTGCAATATTAGGCGTCGCCAACAAAGCGGGTTTAAAGGCCGAGCCAATAAGATCAGGCGACCAGAACGCCACACCCCACACGCCTCCCACGCCTGCAGTAGCGAGTAAAACACCGGCGATGGTGCGTTTTCGTAGTTCCGGGTCTTGGAATAAAGCCGCGATGCTGCCTACTGCTTCGCCTGTGCTGGCGGCGTGCGCTTTGGCGGCGTGCCACGAGTCCGGCTCATGCACCGTGCGGCGCACCCACAAAACCAAAAGAGCCGGAACCGCGCCAATGAAAAAGACTATGCGCCACATGGAAATCTCGGTATGCACATAGCCCAATATAATAGTGATGGCCGCCGCCGCCATATTGCCCACAGCAGACAAAGCTTGCAGCAATCCCAGTCCCATGGCCCGCGAGCGTTGCGGCCAAACCTCGGCCACGAGCGAAGCGCCTGCCGCGAATTCGCCGCCGACTCCAAGCGCCGTCATAAAGCGGCAAAAATAATATTGATTCAACGATTGCACTAAGCCGTTGAGTCCGGTGAAAATCGCATAGATGAGAATGGTAATCATCATGGTGCGCGTGCGGCCTAATTTATCGCCCAGCGAACCGAAAATAAAGCCACCGGCGGCCCATCCCAAAAGAAAAACCGCTGTTAAATTGCCGCCAATGGCTTTGGCCGTTGCATCCAAAGCGTCGGGCGCTACCGAATTGCCTAACAATTCTTTTACCGATGGCTGACGCACCAGATTAAAAAGCTGTTGGTCGAAGCAATCGAATACCCAGCCCAGCGCGCAGATGATGAGAACTGTCCACGCATAACGATCCAAGCCCTGATACCAGCGGCGTCCGGCGACTTCTTCCATCGGTATAGGTTCAGCAGACGATGTGTTGGATGTAGCCATATTGTGTGAATTTGACGCGATGCGCTGCGAACAACTTTCCCCCTCAAAAATTTAATTGACCGTTGGTGTGGCTTCGTCTTTTACGTCGGTTGAAACCGACGTCTGGAAGGGCAAAGCCTGCCTTCGCAGGCTCGAACCTCCATTTTAAGGCCACGCAGGTGGCCTTCGCTCTTGCAGAGGCCGGTTTCAACCGGTCTTACGCCAAAGCCACCTCAAAAAATTAATTAACTGTTGCAACTGGCGGCGCTGCGAAGGCTTGCGCCATTTGCGGCACGTTGGCTTCCTCGCTGCTGCCGTTGTGAAAAAACAAACGATAGCGAAATGTCACGGTTTGGCCTTCGGGCACGGTTAAATCGCCTGCTCCTTCGGCATTTTTTTTGTCGAAATCGTGCAAACCAAACGGATTGGCGGCGAATAAACCGTAATCGCGAACGTGCCACGTCGTCGGATGGCGTGGATTCTTTGGGTCATCGAAAATCGCCACGCCGACAGTTTTACCATCCACAGGGCCATAATAATCGCACCATGCGGCGCTTTTGCCCCACGTTTTGGCATCTTTATCGCCTTGCGCATTGAGAATATGGCCTTCGGCTGTCTTGCCTTTTTCAACCGCGACGCGCATTGAATCGGCGAGACGCAAGCCGAAACTGCCTTCTTTGGTGTCGCCGAAAACCAAAGGGCCGCCGATGGCTTTGACGGTAACAGAAAAATCCATCAAAGTGCCGGAATTCAGATTGTAAACGCGCACATCGCGCACATCTTCGGCGGTTTTTGTCCCATCGGGTTTAACCCAATCGGTGCGGCTTTGCATTAATCCGTAGACCGGCCCGCCACGCACTTCGCCGTAGCCGGTATGGATTGTCTTGCCTACTTTGCCGACTTCCGTCCAAAAATCGGTGCCGTTGACTTTGCCATGTGTAAACCACATTCCGCGATGATGCGGATGATCGTTGGTTTCACCTTCGACTTTTTCGACGGGCCAATGGCGCACGATTTGTCCGCCTGTTGGCGCCATTAATGGATAAAAATACGGCTTATTGGGGCCGGTTGTGGTGTCATAGCGCGTAAATAGCTTGCCGTTGACCAGAAAATCTACATTTGCGCCCTCGTGTTTGAGTTCAACGCCTTGATCGGGCTTTAGCGGCACTTCGGTTTCGACAAAAAAGGAGCGTTTTTCGCCCGCTTTCAAATCGGGGGCGATAAATGTCAGCCGCGTTTGCCCGTTGTCCGCCGTTTCGCTTTGTGCGGCAAGCACCTGACCGGCAATCGGGCCATTGTAAAAGTCTTTAAAGTCTTTGGGCAGCACAACCGAAACCGGCACATCACGCGCATCATGCGTTGCTGTGACAGTCACTTTAATCAGTGCTGCTTGCGCTGACAGCGCGCCCATGAGAACGCTATTTAGTAAGAAACAAAGGGATTTTTGCATGGTTTTAAGGGTTTTTTATTGGAGTGGTCGTAGTTGCCATCGGTGGCGAAATGGCACCTCAGGCATTTTTACGGCTTCTTTTGGGCGAGCAGCCAATCGAAAAGAGCGGGTTCGGCGTAGGCTTTGTCCCATGAATTGTGACCGACGCCGGGATATTCGGTGTATTTGATGTCGGCACCCGCTGCTTTGAGGGCTTCAACCATGCTGCGCGTGCGAATCGGCCAGACCACGGTGTCGGCATCGCCATGAAACGTCCAAATCGGAATGTTTTTTAGGGAAGGCGCCGTCGAATTATCTGCGCCGCCACAAATGGGAATCGCTGCCGCAAACAGTTGAGGGCGGCGCGCCAAAAGTTCCCACGTCCCAAAGCCGCCCATCGAAA
>JANMKN010000300.1:0-46200 GCA_031372065.1 Abditibacteriaceae bacterium
GGCGTGCTTATGTTACCCGCCAAAAACAAAATTTTATCTTCGTCTTCTATTTCGTAACTATAAGCGGGGCTGGCGAACATATCCAAACGTTTTATTCTGCAAACACATGGTTTGGAAGGGTGCGCCAGCCCCGCTTATAGTTAAATGCCTGTTGGAAAAGAAAGCGCCAGCGGTTTAAAATCTAATTCGTGTCTGCTTCGCTTGAAATCTCCGAAATCCAATCCACACTTCATCAATCGCTGCACGAGGTTTTCGGCTTCGGTGAATTTCGCGCTTTGCAGCAAGACGCCGTGCAAGCCGCCGTTGAGGGCCGCGATGTTTTGGTGGTGATGCCAACCGGCGCCGGAAAATCGCTGTGCTATCAACTGCCCGCCGCGCTCACGCCGGGCGTGACGATTGTTGTTTCTCCGCTTGTTGCCCTAATGCGCGATCAGGTCGCCGCGCTGCAAGAACGCACTTCGTTTAGTTATTTGGGCGTGGCCTCGCTCAATTCGCTGCAAAACCCCAACGAACAAAGCGCCATTTTGGAAGATGTGATGCAAGGCCAGTTGCGCCTGCTTTACGTCGCGCCCGAACGCTTTCGTTCGCCGCAGTTTATGGACGCGCTACGCGGCATTCGCCCGGCGCGTTTTGTGGTGGACGAGGCGCATTGTATTTCGGAATGGGGCCACGATTTTCGCCCTGATTTTCTGCGTTTGAAAGAAGTCGTCGAAAGCCTCGGCAATCCGCCGCTCATGGCCGTTACCGCTACGGCGACGCGGCGCGTGCAAGAATCCATCGCGCGCAATTTGGGAATGCGCGAGCCGCAAATTTTAGTCGGCGGTTTTAATCGTCCAAATTTGCATTTTTCGGTCAAACGCTGCAAAAGCGACAATGAACGCGAGAGTTTATTGGAGCGCGCCTTGCCCAAACTCGGACAAATGGGCGGTAGCGGCTTAATTTACGCCCCAACCCGCAAACTGTGCGAAAGTTTTGGCGAATTAGCCAGTCGCGCTTTGGCGCCGCAAGGCAAAAAAGTCGGCGTTTATCACGCCGGTTTGGAGCCACATCTGCGCAATTCGATGCAAGAAGGCTGGCTGCGCGGCGAAATTCACACCCTGGTGGCGACAAACGCTTTTGGCATGGGCATAGATAAGCCCGATGTGCGTTTTGTGGTTCATGTTTGCTATCCCGACAGCCCCGAAAGTTATTATCAGGAAGCGGGTCGCGCAGGCCGTGATAGCTTCAAAAGTCGCTGCGTCATTCTCACATCCGGCGGCGACCGGCGATTGCGCGAATACTTCATCGAAAACGACGCGCTGACAGCGGGCGATGTCAAAAATGCCTTTCTTGAACTGACACGGCAAGCGCAAGACGGCACGGTTCAAATCGCGCGCAGTTGGTGGAAATTGCAACTCGATTGGAACGAAACCAAAACGCGCCTTGCTTTAGGCGAACTGGAACGGCGCGGCTTGATTGAAAGAATGGGTGAACGCGGCGATTTGCAAACGTTTTCGTTGTTAAAACGCGAATTCCCCGCCGACACATTTCGCTTGATTGCCGAAGATTTAAAACGCCAGCGCGAAGAGCGCTATCGCCGCCTTGACGAAATGATGGTTTATTGCCGCACCGCCAAATGCCGGCGGCGCTTAATGCTCGATTATTTTGGCGACGGCGAAGAAATAGATCACGCCTTTTGCTGCGACAATTGCGATAATCCGCCGCTGCAAACCTTAGCGCAAGCGCACCCAGCGCGGCGCGAACGCGTGGAATTTCCCAAAGAGTTCAATCCGCACAATGTGCATCATATTTTGCAAGCGTTGGATGCGCTTTGGCCGCACATCGGCAAGCAAAAACTGAATCAATTGCTACGCGGCGCCAATTCCAAGGGATTGGAAAAATTCCGCACCGCCGCCTGCCCACTTTTCGGCGCCTTTCGCGGTTCTTCGGTGCCGACAGTCGAAAAGTTTTTAGATCATCTCATCGAAAACGGCTTGTTGCATCAAGCCGACGAAGAAGATTTCTACGTTTGCTCGCTGACCACAGCGGGCCGTGAAGCGTGGCAACTAAAAAGCGCTTTAGAAATTGTTTTGCCGGGCCAGACCCGTGTGGCATCCAATATTAAAAACGGAATTTCGCATTCCGCAGACGACAAAGTTTTTGAAAAACTTAAAAGCTGGCGCCGCACGCAAGCCTTCACAGAAAGCGTGCCGCTTTATTGTATTTTGCCTGACCGCACGTTGCAGGAAATCGCGCAAATGCTGCCGCGCGACGACATCGAGTTGCGCTCGATTACCGGCATCGGCGACACCAAATTACGAAAATACGGCGCCGCGCTTTTGGGCGTTTTAAAAGGTTCGAGTGCGCCGGTGGCGATAACCCAAGCGCCACCAAAAACTACCCTAAGCCGCGCCACGCCACAGGGAACGCACCAGACAAAAACGATAGCGAAAGTAGAACTAAACGAAGCAGCCGACACCTTTCTACTTTTGCAAGACGGCCTAAGCATCGAAGAAATCGCCCGCGCGCGAAAAGTGAAAACCAGCATGGTTTGGAACGAACTGGAAGATTTACTGCGCGAGGGCTTACTGGAAAGCGATACTCTGGAAGTCTTGGTGCCCGAAGCGTTGCGCCAGCGTATCGAAAGCGCTCTGGAAGCCGCGCCCGCAGGCAATAGTCTACGTCCGGTGGCCGACGCGCTGAATAATGAAGTGGATTATGGCCTCATTCGTTGCGTGGCCGCCGCGCGCGAAATGAAAGAGCAAAGGCCAGTCGCCCAAAACGCCACAGGGAACCCGAAATAAGTTGACCCTTCTGAGGCGTGCCGTTATCGAAGCCGTAATCGAAAAGGAAACTGAAATGTCAAACGAAACTGCAATCCTTGAAACCGCTCCGCAGAATGAAGCGGTTTCTGAAACAAAAAATGAAGGCAAAAACGAAATTCGTAATGTCGTGATTATAGGCAGTGGCCCGGCGGGTTATACCGCAGCGCTTTACACAGCACGAGCCAATCTTTCGCCGCTTCTTATCGCGGGCGGCTTTGAGCAAACCTCCTCGCGCATCAAAGGCGGGCAATTGATGTTCACCAGCGACATCGAAAACTTTCCGGGCACCGGACATGGCGTTACCGGCCCTGAATTGATGCTAAAAATGGAAGAACAAGCCCTGCGTTTTGGCACGGAAATGATGCAGGAATTTGTGACTTCGGTGGATTTGTGCGATGCGCCGGGCGAACTTTACACCTTGCATTTAGAAAACGGACACAGCATCAAAACGCGCGCTTTGATTATCGCTACGGGCGCTTCGTCGCGGCGCCTGGGCATCGCGGCAGAAGATAAATTTTTCGGCACCAGCGTTTCGACCTGCGCGACGTGCGACGGCAACCAATTCGCGCGACAAAAAGCCGTTGTCGCCGTTATCGGCGGCGGCGACAGCGCGATGGAAGAAGCCAATTATTTGGCGCGCTTAGAAGGCATTCCCAAGGTGTATGTTATCCACCGCCGCGAAGAATTTCGTGCCTCAAAAATTATGTTGAAGCGTGCGCAGGACAATCCGAAAATTGAGTTTCTACTCAACAAAGCCGTAGTGGATATTGTCGGCAAGCAGCATCCTTTGGCTGGCACCAACAAGTTTTTCGCCGATAAAGAAGTGATGTCGGCGGCGGTTTTGGAAGACACGCACACCGGCGAAAAAAGCGAGTTGCCATTGGACGGCTTGTTCATCGCTATCGGTCACACGCCGAATACAGAACTGTTCAAAAACCAGCTAAAAATGGATGAAACCGGCTACCTCGAACACGATGGCCGCACACGCGCTTTGCCGTCGCCCGCTTGCACGTCGGCCAAGATGCAATGCCTCGAAAAAGTGCCGGGCGTTTTTGTGGCCGGAGACGTAGCCGACCACGTTTACCGTCAGGCGATTACCGCAGCGGGCATGGGTTGCCAAGCCGCCATCGAAGCCGAGCGCTATTTAGCTGAAAAAATGGCAGTGGAAGAAAATCTCGACCCGGATGCCGTGCATATTTCGGCGGAATCCATTGCCCAAAGCCATTGGAGCAGCGAACGCGACAACGGCGAAAAACCGATTATCGAACGAGTTGCCGAAGCCGCTCAAGAAAAATAATTCACTGCCGAGGACGCGATGAAAAATCAGCAGTGAAAATCAAAGGAGTCAATTTGCCTGAAGAATTACACGAAACGCACATCGGCGAGGCGCATATTGAAATTACCGATGACCCGAACATCGGCGAAACGGCGCAACCGACAACAGTTCACCCGCCCATATCGGACGAGGACGTTCCCAAGGGCGAAATGCACATTCCGCAGCCGCTTTCCCATGATATTTTCGATTGCACTATCATTGGCGGCGGCCCGACGGGATTATTTGCCGCTTTTTATGCTGGAATGCGCGAAATGAGCGTGAAAATCGTGGATTCTCTGGCTGAACTCGGCGGTCAAGTCACGGCGCTTTATCCTGAAAAATATATTTTCGATGTCGCAGGTTTTCCGCAAATTTTCGGCAAAGATTTGATTGCCTCCTGCATCGAACAAGGTATGCAGTTTGGCCCGACGGTTTGTCTGGGTGAAAAAGTCGAAGGCTTGGAACGGCACGGCGACGGCACATTTACCTTAAAAACCGACCGCGATTCGCACCGCACCAAAACGATTATTATCGCGGCGGGCGTGGGCGCTTTTTCGCCGCGCAAGCTGCCCAATATGCCCGAAATGGATGCGCTCGAAGGCAAAAGTCTGTTCTATTTCATCAAGAATTTGGAGCAGTTTCGCGACAAGGAATTGCTGATTGTCGGTGGCGGCGATAGTGCTTTGGATTGGGCTTTAAATTTGGAGCCGATTGCAAAAAAAATCACGCTCATTCATCGCCGCGACCAATTTCGCGCCCACGAAGATTCGGTGCGCAAGCTGATGGCGTCGTCAGTTGATGTGAAAACCTTTCATGAAGTCAAACGCTTTGCCGCCGACGAAAACGGCGCGCTGCAAAGCGTGACGGTTTTTCACAATAAAGCTGGCGAAGAAACCGAATTGCACCCTGATGTGCTGATTTTAAATCTCGGTTTCGTAGCGAATATCGGCGCGATAAAAGAATGGGGTTTGGACATTGAGCGCGGCGGCGTGGTCGTGCATCCCGGCACCTTAGCCACTTCGATTCCCGGCATTTACGCGGCGGGCGATATTGCCCGTTTCGAAGGCAAACTCAACCTCATCGCTACCGGCTTTGGCGAAGCCGCCACAGCCGCCAATTATTGCAAGAATTTCATTGATCCATCGGCCAAAACCTTTCCTGGCCACAGCAGTGAAAAGTCGGATGAAACGCGCGCCAAAGAGCAATAAAAGCTGGTTCCAAAGTCGGTTTTTGCAGGGACACAGCAAACGGTGTCCTGATTTGACAATTGGCCGCAGCCTTGCACGCAGCTTCGCCGAAAGATGACACCAAACGATGAGCAACGCGGCGCGGCATTTTGAAATTATTCGCATTATTGCCTTGCCGCGCGCCGAAGTGTGGGAATTGTTAGCCAATACCGAGCGGCTCAATCAAGTGATGGAATTGCCCGCCGTAACGTTTAGTTCGCCTCGTAGCGACGACACATTGCTGGTGCGCGAAGCCAAAGCGAAATTTCGCAACACCATTCCGCTCAGTTGGAAAGAATATCCCTTTCACTGGGTGCGCAATGAAGAATATGCCGTTTTGCGCGTCTATAATTCCGGTCCGTTCCAGCGTTTTTGGGGCGGTATCAAACTGGCTGATGCTGGCCCGGATAATACTCGTTTAACGGTGTTCGCCGACCTGACGCCCGCCAATAAATTTGGTGAGGCATTCATTCCTCTGCTGGCAAAAAGTTCGCTCGAAAAAACGGCAAAATACTGCACCGATGCCATTGAAGCGCGCATAGTCGGCAAAGCGCGTGGCCTGCCGGAAAATCGCTTTGCCTCGAAGGTCAATGACGCCGCGTTGAAACCATTGCTGGCACGTTTAAAAGAAACGCCGGTCAATCAAAAATTAATACCGCAGTTAGAAACTGTGTTGCACGAGGGCGATGACAACGAGGTTTCAGGCTTGCGCCCAAAACCGTTGGCGCAGCAATGGAAAGTTCAACTCAACGATGTATTGCGCTTGTTTTTGCACGCCACAAAAATCGGCATCCTCAATCTCGGCTGGCACCAAATGTGTCCGCATTGTCGTGTTTCCAAAGCGGAATATTCGACACTTTCAGAATTAAGCAACCCGTTCGACTGCGATATGTGCGGCGTGAGCTACGACGCTAACTTCGACCGCTATGTGGAATTGCGATTTGCAGTGCATCAAAAAATTCGCCCGGCCTCAGCGGCGATTTATTGCATTGGTGGCCCGTTTGCCACGCCGCATATTGTGTCACAAACCTGCATCGAAAGCGGCGAAAAAGCACGCCTTAATGTCGGTTTGAACGACAAAAAATTACAGTTGCGCGTGTTGAAACTGAATCATGTTTTGCCCGTTGGCTCCGGCTATGCCTCGACGGGCCTTGTCAGCTACACAAACGACGGATGGGCTGGCGAAGTGACGGTTCCCGCGCCCGATGGCAGCATGGAGATTTTGAATCGCAGCACCCGCCCGATTGTGCTGGCGCTGGAACGACAAGAATGGGACGATTTGGCTGTCACTGCCGCGCAGATCACGACACTGCGTGAATTTCGCGAGCTATTTTCGAGCGAAGTTTTGGCGCCGGGTCAAACTGTCAGCATCGAAAGTTTGACGCTCTTGTTTTCGGACTTGTGCGATTCAACGCAGCTTTACGAAATCATGGGCGACGCGCCCGCTTATGGGCGCGTGCGGCGCCATTTCGCGTGGCTTTTCGATATTATCGGCGCGAATGACGGCGCTATTGTCAAAACTATTGGCGATAGTGTGATGGCGGTTTTTCAGTCGCCCGAAGATGCCTTGAGTGCGGCCATAAATATGCAAAAGAGCGTCGGCGAATTCAACCGCACTGCGGAAAAAGATGAGCAAATCAGCATTAAAATCGGCTTGCATCACGGCCCGGCCATCGCCATCAACGCTAACGAGCGCCTTGATTATTTTGGACAAACCGTGAACATCGCCGCCCGCCTGCAAAATGCCAGCGAAGGCGGAGATATCGTTTTTGCGGAAGAGTTTGCACAACGCGACGGCGTGTGCGCTTTACTTGCAGAAAACCCGATTCAGCAGTCGTCCTTTAGTGCAAATTTGAAAGGGATTTCTGGAATTTTCAACCTTTATCGGGTGCGCTTGTCGCAAAGTCCTTCGGAAAGGCAACCATGAGTTTGCGCGTGGCCGTTATCGGGCTTGGCCCCATCGGTAATTTACATTCCCGCCTTTATCAAGCGGATAATCTGGCCGAATTCGTCGGCGTGTGCGATAAAAATCCCGAACGCGCCGCCACAGCCGGAGAAATTTTTGGCGTGCCGCATTTCGCCGATGCCCAAACCATGCTCGCCGAATTAAAACCCGATTTAGTCAGCATCGCCACTGGTGGCTACGAATATGCGAGCGACCACTACAAGCCGACAATGCAAGCGCTGGAAAGCGGCTGCCATGTGCTGTGCGAAAAGCCGATCAGCAACAATATAAGACACGCGCGTGAAATGGTCGAACTGGCACAGCAAAAAAACCGTTGTTTCGCCATTGATTTCAATCACCGATTCACGCCGGCGGCTTACGCGGCTAAAAAATGGCTCGACGAAGATCGCCTCGGCGAACTGCTTTTTTGCAACATGGCGCTGTGGATTGGCCGCTTCGGGCCGATGGAATCGGTGAATTATCACTTGAAGGCACTTAATCCACATTCCATCAACATCATGACGCACTTTTGCGGAACGATTGACGCGGTGCAATGCTTCGGCTTGAAAGCGCAAGGCCGCAACTTCTGGTCAACCGCATCATTTAATATGAAGTTTCAAAGCGGCGCCGTCGGGCACTTAACTTCAAGTTACGACATCGCGCGCGGGCATCCGATGGAGCGCTGCGAAGTGGCGGGCACCAAAGGCCGTTTTGTGGTGGACGATATGTGGCGCGAAGCCACGCTTTTTCCCGCCGGCGACTTGGAAAAACGCGTCGTCACCAATCCGGTTTTCGGCGGTTTCCGCGATTTCGATGACACATTTCGTGAGCGCATTCACTGCTTTTTGAAACAAGTCGCAGACGGCGCCAAACCGCACGAAATAGATGGCTCCGGTGCCGATGGACTTTATGCCCAACGCGTCATCGAAGCTGCCATTCGTTCGCTCGACGAAGACAATCGCGCGGTCATGCTGGAGGAAATTTGAATTATGCAAAACAAACGTGGTGTGGTGGAACGCATAGCCTGATGAATTGTCGAAAGCGCCTGTCAAATGACGCAAGGAGACTTATGAAAAAGATTTTATGGAGCGCAGCCACAGCCCTCATGTTAGCCGGTTGCGTGGGCGCGCCCAAAATAGCGCAAAGCGATGACACGAAAACCGAAACAAAAGCGGAAGCGCCCAAGGAGAAACAGGTGGTTTTGAATTACACCGTCAAAAATTTGGCCGGAGAAGACGTAGATTTGTCGAAATACAAGGGCAAAGTCGTCCTGTTCGTCAACGTCGCCAGTCGCTGCGGCAACACGCCGCAGTATGAAGGTTTGCAAAAGCTGCACGAAAAATACAAAGAGCAAGGCTTGGCGATTCTTGGTTTTCCGGCCAATAACTTTGCCGGTCAGGAACCGGGCAGCGATGGCGAAATCGCCACCTTTTGCAAGAAAAACTACGGCGTGACCTTCGATATGTTCTCGAAAATCAGCGTCAAAGGCGACGACATCGCGCCGCTTTACAAGCAACTCACCTCCGGCGCGGGCGATGAGAAATTAGCGGGCGACGTGGACTGGAATTTCGCCAAATTTCTGGTCGGCAAAGACGGCAAATTGGTGACGCGCTTTAAAGCGAGCGTCAAACCCGATGCCCCAGCTTTAGTCAGCGCTCTTGAGAGCGAACTGAAAAAGTAAGCAGCACCAAAGCAAAACAGCGGGATGAAAATTTCATCCCGCTGTTTTTGTTTTCAGGTCGAACCTATGAAGCAAGCATTAATCGTATCTGACCCCAACATTTTAGGCGCCAAGCCAATTGTGGCTGGCACGCGCCTTACCGTGGAGTTTGTCTTAGATAACTTATCCGCAGGGCGAACACCACAACAGCTTTACGCAAAACATCCCCCGTTGACCCCCGAAGTCATCCAAGCCACCAAAGAATTCGCCTTGGACGCCGTGCGCCAGAACAGCATAGACACTTATCGCATTCCGGTGCACATCCGGCATCTCATCGTGGCTTTGGAGCCAGATGAAACTGTGGCACAAATCGAGGAAGCGTTCGGCCATGTTGTGTTGGGCAACGGCCCCAGTTTGCGACAGATGAGTATTATGGATAATTACGGTCGCGACGACCAAGGACGCGAAATATCAATGCAAGAGTATCGGAATCTAAAGGCCGTAGATGAAACTCACAATTGGAGAGCGCTGACCGTGGATGACCTGAACAAATACAATTATTTGTCCCATGGCGATGCCGAAAGTGTGCGCTTTTATATTCCGGCCTTGATGATTCAAACATTGGCAGACCACTATGGCGAAGATGTATTGTTCCGCCTGACGCCATCGGACTATCATATGATGCAGTATTCGCTGTTGGATGCACCGCAAAAGGTCGCCATTGCACGATTCTTGTGGCACCTTCTTGATTTCGACGATTTAGAATCATACACAGTAAAAGCCGCTGAAACAGCCTTGGAACGCTACTGGATGCCATTTCTTGAGCCTCCTACAGAGCAAAAACAGCCCGCAAAAAAGCGCAAGGTGCGGAAAAAGTGACTTTTGCACTTTGCGGCGCAAAAATGCGCTTTTGGTGAAGAAAAAGGCGTTTTTGGCCTGATTCAGCGACTTTTTGGCGCCGTGTAACGACTTTTGGACTCTCCAAAAACTGATACACAGCCGTGTAACGACTTTTGGACTCTCCAAAAAACGATACACGCCCGTGTGACGACTTTCCGACTCTCCAAAAGTCGTCACACGGGCGTGTAACGACTTTTCCACTCTCCGAAAACCGTTACACGGCTGCGGGACGACTTTTCGACTCTCCGAAAGTGCCGCCGACAGCGTCGGAACGGTTTTCAGACTCTCCCAAAGTCGTGCCGACGGCGTCGGCGGCACTTTTGGGACATCAAAAGAGGGCGAAAACGGCCCCAAACAAGCGCAAGCCACGAAACTCACTGTTTTCGTGGCTTGCGTTTTACTCAAAGAAGGCATCGTTAGATGATTTTCTTGCGGCGAGGGCCGGTGCGACGGCTGGCTTGGCGACGTTCTTCGTCGCGGCGTTCTTCCTCGCGGCGATCTGGGCCGCGCCGTTCGCGGGCACCGATGCCCGCTTCTTCGATTTGCTTGGCTAAAGCCACGTCTTTTCCCGTGACGCCGCCTTCGGAATGCGTCACCAAAGTCAGGCGCACTTGGCTGTAATTAATGGCGATATCGGGATGATGCTGCGCCAGTTCCGCCATTTCTGCGACGGAATTGGTGAAGGCCATCGCTTCGCCAAAGTTGTCGAATTTCCATTCTTTGGTTAAGGTGCCGTTTTCAAATTGCCACTCTGGTAATTTGTGGAGCGCATCGGCGATTTCGTCCAGTTTCAATTGAGACATTTTTCCCTCCCAGGAACAGGTTGTTGCCCCCAGTTTTGCTAATTCGGTGCCGCGCCGTAAATGGGGCTGGTAAAATGGGCTACGAGCAGCAGACGATTTCACGGGAGCGTTCATGGCATATTTGATCGGCATTGATATTGGCACCAGCGGCACCAAGGTTTTAGCAATTGACGAAAAAGGCAACGTGGCAGCCACGGCTTCGGCAGAGTATCCGCTGTCCACGCCCAAGCCATTGTGGGCCGAGCAGCGCGCCGAAGATTGGTGGGACGCCACTTGCGCGTGCCTCAAAGAAGTATTGCAAACCGTGCCCGCCGAAGATGTGGCCGGCGTTGGCCTTTCCGGGCAAATGCACGGCCTTGTCATGCTGGATAAAGCCGACAATGTGCTGCGTCCGGCGATTTTATGGTGCGATCAGCGCACACAAGCGCAGTGTGATTACATCACCGATACCGTCGGCAAAAAACTGCTCGTCGAAGAAACCGCCAATCCGGTTTTGACCGGCTTTACCGCGCCGAAAATCATCTGGGTGCGCGATAATGAGCCAGCAATTTACGATCAGGCGCGAATGCATCTTTTGCCCAAAGATTACGTTCGCTTCAAACTGACGGGCGAATTTGCCACCGAAGTGTCTGATGCGTCCGGCACCAGCCTTTTAAACGTGCCGGAGCGTCGCTGGAGCACGGCGGTGTTGCTGAAATTAGGCATTCCCATCGAACATCTGCCGAAGGTTTACGAAAGCTGCGAAATCAGCGGCCAGATCAGCAAAGCGGGCGCCCTTGCAACGGGACTCAAAGAAGGCACGCCCGTGGCGGGCGGCGGCGGCGATCAGGCAGCGGGCGCGGTTGGCAACGGCATCGTGCAAAGCGGCATTATTTCGGTGACAACGGGCACATCGGGCGTGGTTTTCGCCTTCGCCGATTCGCCCGCCGTTGATCCCAATTTGCGCGTGCATACTTTTTGTCATGCGGTGCCCAATAAATGGCACGTCATGGGCGTGATGCTGTCGGCGGGCGGCAGTTTGCGTTGGTATCGGGACACTTGCGCGCAATCGGAAAAGCAAGTCGCCGAACTGATGCAAATAGACCCGTATGAACTCATCACTCGCGAAGCCGCGACGGTTGGTGCGGGCAGCGAAGGCCTGCTATTTTTGCCGTATCTTACGGGCGAGCGCACGCCACATCCCGACCCGCAAGCGCGCGGCGCATTTGTCGGCTTAACGGTGCGCCACAACAAAGCGCATATGGGCCGCGCCGTTCTCGAAGGCGTGGCTTTTGGCCTGCGCGATTCGCTGGAAATCCTTAAAGGCATGGGCGTTTCGATTGGCAACGTGCGCGCCAGCGGCGGCGGGGCGCGCAGCGATTTATGGCGGCAAATTCAAGCCGATATTTTCAACTTGCCGCTTTCAACGATCAACATTGACGAAGGCCCAGCTTTGGGCGTCGCGCTTTTGGCCGGCGTGGGCGCCGGTTTGTATTCCAGCGTCGAAGAAGCGTGTTCGACGGTCATCAAAGTGGTTGGAAAGACGCCTGTTTCGGCAGATGCCGCGTTGTATGAAAAATACTACGCCGTTTATCGCAACCTTTATCCGGCCCTGAAAGACCAGTTTGCCGCCATTGGAGAATTGGTTTAATTGAAATCTTCAATATCCCCATGGCGCTTTGGTTTTGTGGCATTATTGGGCTTGGGCGGGCTGGGTGTGTTGGTGGCGCTAATCGTGTTTTTTTTGCCGCCGGATGTGGCATTTCCTAACACGCCCCTGCCCTCTCCCAACGGTTTCGATTACGCCCTGCGCGCCACGCAAGCGCAGCAAACCGATTTGGCCGCGTTAGACAAAGTCCTTCAGATTAAACCGAAAGATACTTACGATGAGCGCCAAAAAATTTACGTGTCTCATCCGCAGGAACTGCAAAAGTGGCTGTCACAAAACCAAGCTGCGCTGCAACTTTTGCGACAAGGTTTGGCCTGCGAATACCGCGAACCGCCCGTGCGCGGCGTGGCGACAGTCAGCCCACATTACACAGGCTTTCGTGAATTAGGGCGCACTTTAACTATCGAAAGTTATGTGCGCGAAGCCAAAGGCGATAAGCCGGGCGCGGCGCGCAGCGCGCTCGACGGCTTGAAATTTGGTCATCAAATTCCGCACGGCACGCCCATTATCGGCGCTTTGGTCGGCTACGCGGTGCAGGGCGTTGCGCGGCGGCGTTTGGAACAATTGCTGCCGCATCTTGATGCCAAAACGTGCCTTATGGCAGCAGGCGAAATGGAAAGTTTGCACGAAAAGCGCGTGCCGTTTGCCGAGGTTTTGCAAGAAGAAAAATGGAATGTCGCGTCCAACTTGCTGACTATGCTGCAAGGCGCTTCTGGCATCGGTATCCAAGTGGCTGGCACGGATACAAAAACGAAAAAGGCCCGCTTTCGTCCGGCCAGCAAGCGACGCGTGATGAACGATTTTCTGGTCTACATGGACGCTTTAAGCGCCGACGCCAAAAAACCTTATGCTTTGAGCCAACCAACGCCGCCGCCCGGCGATTTCATGACGAATATTTTGGTGCCCGTTTTCTTGCGCGGGCGCTGGAACACCAGCAAATGCGAAACGGCCAACCAAATGCTGATGACGGCGTTGGCTTTGCGCGCTTATCAATTGAAAAACGGCGTTTATCCGGCCACGCTTTCGCAATTGGCGCCACAATTTATCAAAACCGTGCCGCCCGATGGCTTTGGCGCAGGCGAACCGCTGCGTTACAAAAAACAGGACGCCAATTATCGCTTGTGGAGCATCGGCTCCGACAAAAAAGACGATGGCGGCCAACCTTGCGACAACGGCAAAAAAACGGGCCGCTACTTGATGCAAGACAAAAGTCAGGGCGATTTCGTTTTTGGTATCAGCCGCTGAAGCTGCGTCAAAATTCCGTTACCGAGGCCTTGTTATACTGGGGGTTGCTTTACGAAAGGGCAGCAAACCAAAATGCAGGAAGATTTACCGCGCAACGAAGAACACGAAATTGCACTGGACGAAGCGATTAACGAGGCGCTCGAAGGACAGCCGCGCGCTGCGGAATGGTATCAGTTGAAACGCGCGCTCGAAAAGCGGCGCGCTATGTTGCAAGATGATTTGGACGTGGCCGAAGATGAACCCACGCGCCAAAAATTGCGCGCCGCCATCGCCGAAACTGATGAACACATCGCCGTTTTAGGCGAAGAAGCCGAAATTACCAGTTTTATCGAAGATACGGTGCGCTTTTCGTCCGAAGTGCATCACTTGCAGCAGGGGGGTTAGGTTTTAGGTTTTGGGTTTTTGGCCTTTGGTTTTGCCAGCCCAAGACCTAAATCCAAAGACCTAAATCCCAAAACCAAAAACCTAAATGAAAATTCACGAATATCAAGCCAAAGAAATTTTCGCGCGCTATGGCGTGCCGATTCCCGCCGGACGCGTGGCGCGCACGCCCGATGAAGTGAAAACCATCGCGGCGGAAATTGGCGGCACGGTTGTTGTCAAGGCGCAAGTTCACGTCGGCGGGCGCGGCAAAGCGGGCGGCATAAAGCTCGGCAAAACGCCCAACGAAGCGCGCGAAGCGGGCGAGAAAATCCTCGGCATGAACATCAAAGGCCTGACAGTTGGCGAAGTTCTCGTCGAGCAGGCTTGTGACATCAAAGAAGAATATTATATAGGCATCACAACCGACCGCGCCGCGCGCCGTAACATCGTCATGGTCAGCGCGGCGGGCGGCATTGACATTGAAGAAGTCGCCGAAGCCACGCCCGAAAAAATCGCCAAGTTGCATCTCGACCCGGCACTTGGCCTGATGGATTATCAAATTCGCCAGTTGGCTTTCGATGCCAAACTGCCCGCTGCTGCCGTGAAGCAAATCGGCCCGTTTTTGAAGGCACTTTTCAAGGTTTACAACGATTTCGACTGCTCTTTGGCCGAAATCAACCCGCTGGTTTTGGATGGCAACGGCAAACTCATCGCCGCCGATGCCAAAATCAACATTGACGACAACGCGCTCTTTCGCCATTCCGATTTGGCACAATTTCAAGAAGCGCAGGAAGACGACCCGATTGAAGCCGAAGCGCATAAACGCGGCCTCACTTATGTGCGTTTGGAAGGCGATATTGGCATTATCGGCAACGGTGCCGGTCTTGTCATGACGACTTTGGATGTGGTGCAGCGCGAAGGCGGCAAACCAGCCAACTTTCTCGACATCGGCGGCGGCGCCAAAGCCGAAGTCGTTACCAAAGCGATTGACACCGTTTTGCTCGACAAAAATGTAAAAGGCATTTTCTTCAATATTTTCGGCGGCATCACACGCGGCGACGAAGTGGCGAAGGGTATGCTCGAAGCGATTGGCACCATGAACATTCAAGTGCCGATTGTGGTGCGCTTAACCGGCACCCGCGCCGCCGAAGGTTTGGCCTTGCTCGAAGGCAGCACGCTCACGCCCGCTGCGACGATGCAAGAAGGCGCGCAAAAAATCGTGGCGTTAGTCAACGGCAAATAAGTAATGGAACACGGCGGCTTCGCCGAACTGCAAAAAAACCGTGTTCATCTTTGCTGTTTCCGTGTCGGCGAAGCCGCCGTGTTCCATCACAACTTTAGGGAGGCGAGATGTCATTTTCCGGTTTGCTCAAAGGTCGCACCGATTGGCGCGACGAAGACGAAGTGCAGGGGGAACTCGGCCAGCGTCGCAGCGAATTTTTAGCTGAACGCGTAAGCGATTTGGAAGAGCGCGTTGACAAATTGGCCTTACTCAGCATGGCGTTGTGGACACTGCTGAAAAAGAACACCAAGTGGGACGATGAAGAACTTATCCAGCAAATGACCGCACTGGACTTGCAGGATGGAAAATTGGACGGTCATGTGCAAAATGCCATGACCGAATGTCCGGCCTGTCATCGCCCGGTCTCGCGCCGCCATCGCAAATGCTTGTATTGCGAACAAGAATTATCACAAGGCGGCGCCTTTGAAGGCGTTGTGCGATGAACGAAAACGATTCAATTAAATAGAGAAAAAACCAATGGCGATTCTGATTAACAAAGACACAAAAGTTTTGGTGCAGGGCATCACGGGGCGCGAAGGCGAATTTCACACGCGCCAAATGATAGAATACGGCACCAATGTCGTGGCGGGCGTGACACCGGGCAAAGGCGGGCAGTTCATCGAACATGGCGATGACACCGTGCCAGTTTTCAACACCGTCAAAGAAGCCGTCGAAATGACGGGCGCCGATACCAGCGTGATTTTTGTGCCGCCACCCTTTGGCGCCGACGCGATTTTTGAAGCGGTGGATGCGGGCATCAACGGCATCGTCTGCATCACGGAGGGCATCCCAATTCAAGACATGATGCGCTGCTATCGCTTTTTGCAAGAGCAAAACGGCTGGATGATCGGCCCGAACTGTCCCGGTTTAATCACCCCCGGCGAATGCAAAATCGGCATTATGCCCGCCGATATTTTCATGCCCGGCGACATCGGCATCGTTTCGCGCAGCGGCACGCTGACTTATGAAATCGTGGACGAATTAACGCGCGCCGGTCTGGGGCAAACAACTTGCGTGGGCATCGGCGGCGACCCGATTATCGGTTCGAGTTTCGTGGACGTTTTGGGCTGGTTTGAAAACGATCCGGCCACCAAAGCAGTGGTTCTCAGTGGCGAAATCGGCGGCAACGACGAAGAAAAAGCCGCCGAATTCATCAAAACCATGACCAAACCTGTGATTGGTTTCATCGCGGGCAAAACCGCGCCTCCCGGCAAGCGCATGGGCCACGCCGGAGCCATTGTTTCGGGCAGCGCAGGCACCGCGCAAGCGAAAATCGAAGCACTCGAAGCCGCAGGCGCCAAAGTCGTCGAATTGCCGAGCGAAATTCCCGCTTTGATGCGCGAATTGTTGAAATAGAGCGTTGAATTAAACACAAAGCGCACAAAGAATTCACAAAGAAACACGAAACAAAGAAGGGACAGGTTAAGAAATCAACCCAACTTCAAAAACTTTCGTGTTTCTTTGTGAATTCTTTGTGCGCTTTGTGTTTTCAGAATCGTAGTCGCTTTAAACGGGCTTTCTAAAGCGGAGCAGCAGTTTCGTCATCCAGACAAAAACGAACACAAAGTAACTGCCCAGCGCCAACCATGTTGGTGCCAGGGGCAAAACGGACGAGCCGTTCAGATTTGTGCATATCGTCATTTGGAAGACGACAAGAAGCAGCGCGAGTGTGGCAGCGGCCATCCCTTCCATGTGGCCGACCAAATAATTGATGCTTTCTGCGCGGCGCTCTGGAGTTTCCGGTGCCAGCCAGTAATCTTTGTGCGGCAGATTGATAAATTGCACTGGAATAAGCCGCAACAAAAATCCCATTGGCACGAAGGTTCCGATGCTCAACACCATGACGAACCAGTAAATGCCAAAGAAGGCCGCTTTCGATTGGAAACCGTTCACT
This sequence comes from Abditibacteriaceae bacterium, assembly GCA_031372065.1. Classification (GTDB taxonomy): domain Bacteria; phylum Armatimonadota; class Abditibacteriia; order Abditibacteriales; family Abditibacteriaceae; genus DASWNL01. The sequence continues at coordinate 17,086 of JANMKN010000300.1, forward strand.
TGTCCGGCGCCATCGAAATGCGAGGCCATTGTCGGCGGCAATTGGCCGTAATAAAACACGGTTTGCCCCACAGCCAGCACAAATAACATCACGATACATAACAACGAAATTCGCATAAAATTGCCCTCACCTTACAGCCTACTTACGGTTTAACAGGAAAAGGCAACGACGAAAATCTGTTTGCTTACGTCGTCACTTGCACCGTGATTTCAAAGTTTTGTTTGCCGCCGGCAGGCACTTCGACTTTAAAGCGCACCGTGGTGGCAGAGCGTGCCTCCGGCTCCAGCGTGGTTTCGGTGATTTTGCTATTTTCCAAGATTTTGTCGCGCACTAAAACAGTCACGGCTTGCTTGCCGCGATTTTCGATTTGAAAACTCAAATTGTGTTCCGTCAGGCGCGGATTTAGTTTGCGCGTGGCGACGACAGTGCGTGTCACGCTGATTTCTTTAATTTCGGAAAGAGCCAGCGACACTTCATCGCTGACATTTAGAAAATCCAGATTTTGTTCGCCCCTCTTGTGCAAAGCGCCATCGGCTGTTTGCTGCCATGTCGTCATTTTTCCCGCTGGTAGCGGCAAGCCAAGACCGGCAGCGGCCTCGTTTTTCAAACGCGCCGACAAAGAAGGCGCAATGGTTTGGACGTTGGTCAGGTAAGTGCCGCGCGAAAAATCAGCGGTGATTTCCGTGACAGCCGGAATTTCTGCGGCGGCGTAGTTGAGTTGACGAGTTTCTTTGCGATCAATGTTTAAAGGGCGCGAAAAAGGGAATTCCGGCCCTGCGCTATTGATTGAACCTTGATGAAACGCCACATTGGCATTGCGCACTTCTAAATCGCTGGCGTTATTCACATCCAACCACGCTTGAAACGCCAAATGGTCGCCGCCTGCCTCCTTTATCAGCGTGGCGCGATAGCGAGCGTTCCAACTGATCGTGGGAATTTGATAAAGCATTTCCGCCGTAAAAGCGCCAGCGGCGGGCGCGTTGACCAGCCATTCCAAACTGGGAGTCACCACCGGGCCATCCAGCAGTTTGGGCAGCACAAACGTGCCGCTTGGATTGAGAATCAAGGTGTCGGCAGTTTGCAGCATCCAACCATCGGCGAGGCGTGATAAAACGCCACTGGTTTGCTTGCCATCGCCTTTTTCCAACGTGACGGTTTTGCCTTCATACAGCGCCAAAATCTGTTTCGAGGTGCCTTCTTTTCGAAACTTTTGTTCGAGTATCGCAACTGGCACGGCGCCGTTAAAGCGCGCTTGAATTGCCTCACCTGTCGCTTCAAGAGAAGCGGGCAAACCAGCCAAGCGCACAGTTTGGCGTCCGGCAGTCAGTGTCACAGGGCGGCGATCTATCACCAACGCGCCATCGGTTTGGCCGATGGTTAATTTCATCTGCGCCGTCTCACGCGCAGCGTTGACAACGGGCTGGGCGAAGGCAGGCAATGCCGCCGTTATCGCCAAAAGAAAAGAGAGCTTTTTCATCGAGATTTTCCTTAAATTTCACGGCTTGCGGATAATGCGCACCCACGTTGTCGCACTATTGCCCGCACCATCGGTGGCGCTGAGGGGAAAGACGTTTTCGCCGACATTTAAGGGACGCGTAAACATAAAACGCCAGCGTCCCGCACCGGACGGTTTGAGCGCCAAAAGCGGCAAGCTTTTGCCATCGAATTGAAACGCAGCGATACCGGACGTATCGGCGACAGTGCCAACAATTGTCGCCACCGAACCACGCAACGACGCGACACGCGCGGCGGGCGATGTCAATTTGAATTCCGGCGGAACGGTGTCTATTTTGGCGCCGCCCAATGCGAAAACGAGTTTTTCGACGCGCGGCGGCGCGGGGCCAAGTTTATCGGCGACGGTTTGCGTGGTGAGTTGCAATTCGACCTTGGAAAGTTTGGTTTGGCGAGCCACGCGCAGGCCAAAAGAAACCCAACGGCCACCATAAGGCACGACATTTTCAATGGTTGTCAGCGAAGTCGTCACCAAAACGTCGTTGGTGGCCGAGGTCAGGCGCACCGTGGCACGCTTGGCCGTTGTCAGGTTGGTGTTATTCAGCAGCAAACGCAGCACGGCGCTTTCGCCGGCATCAAGTCGCCCGTTGCCGTTGCCAGAAGTTAATTTGCTTTTTCCATCTAATAATTGGCGGTGCGAAATGGTAAGTTCGGGCGGTAGCGGTGGCACGTTAAAAACCTTGGCGTGCGACACAGCGGCCAACACGCCCGATTCCATAACCTTGAGATCAATCGTCTCGAATTTCAAATTGCGCAGTCGGTTGGTCGAGCGCGAAAAAGTGCGAGTCGCTTGGATTTTGGGAAATGTTGAAGAAAGCGTGCTTTCTTCGGAATCCGCCACATCACGAAACGTGGTTTGGCGCATTTTTTCAAGAATTTGCGCCAACGGCGGCGCGCTCAGGCGAAAAGTCGCGGTTTTGGTGGCTCCCGGCGCAATCCAACCTAAATAAAGCGAATTGCGACTGAGCGTCAACGGCGACGCGCCCAAATCAAGCGTCAGCAAATTTTCATAGCTGGGGCCGCGTCCGGTGTTGGTGACGCGCACTTTTAAAGTCGCCGTTTCGCCGGGATCAAGCGCACCATCGCGGTTGCCTTTTGAATCGTCCAATGGCAAAGCCGTCACACGCAACTGGCGCGGCGGTTGAAGTCCGGTTTTGGGGCGACGCCCGACTCCAAACGGCTCCCAATCCGTCGCATAATCGCCGCCGCGATGCTGGGCGCGGCCAAAATCGGCGGCATTAACGGGAAATCCGGTGCGATACGGGTCGCCTTTGAGCGATGTCCACTGGCCCTCGCCACCTTTCGATGTGATCTCAAACTGCGTAAAAAATCCGCTCGTGCGGCTCGATTCCATCAGATTCGCCACATAGATTTCATATTTTCCATCGTGATCGGCATCGCATATCGCGGGCGTAGCTTCGATAATTTGGCCGAGAGACGCCTGCCACTGCGCTTGTCCGGCAGCGTTGAGAGCCATTAGTTGCCCGGTTTTGGTGGCGAAAACGATTTCCTGCCAACCATCACCGTTCAAATCAACAATAAGCGGCGAGCCAGCCAGCGGTGGGCATTCGGCACTCCACACAATGTCGCCGAACGCATTAATTGCCGTGATGCTTCCCGCAGGCGAAGGCACTAAAGTTTCGAGTGTGCCGTCGTGGTCGAGATCGCCAACCGCCAGATAAGTGCGGCGCGGTGTTTTCTGCTCGGCCAATTGCACTTGCCATTTCAAAGTGCCCAAATTGGACAAGCAATAAAAATTGCCGTCGTCCGAAGCACATAGCACTTCGGGTTTGCCATCGCGATCAATATCTGCAATAACAGGCGCGGTTTGCACCCATTCTTCGGTGGCGAATTCCCATTTTTTATTGCCTTGTGCATCCAGACAATAAACCTTGTAATCCATTGAGCCGAAGACAACTTCCAGCTTGCCGTCGCTTTCAAAGTCGCCCACGGAAACGCCGCCGACAATCCAACTTTTGGTGCTAAAGGCCCATTTGTCTTTGCCTTCGGAAGTCAGAACGTGCAACTTATTGTCATTGGCCCCAACCAAAATTTCCGGTTTGCCATCGGCGTTGAGATCGGCAATTGTCGGCTGCGAAAAAATCGCCTCGCTCAGGGCGCGCCGCCAACGTTCCTTGCCTTCAGGATTGAAGCACAGCAGCGTTTTGCCTTCGGTCAGCAAAATATCGAGCATACCATCGCGGTTGACATCGCCCAGCGTCACGCCAGTTCGCGCCATGCCAAAATCCGGCACTTCTTCAGGCTCCGGCAAATCCACGCGCCAAACCACGCGCCCGTTGTCGGTCAAGCGCACCAACTGATTATTGTCAGCCGCTTGAAAAACGATGTCCTGCGCGCCATCCAAATCAAGATCTGCAATGGCCGGAGTCACATCGCCCGCCATGCCCAAGGTCAAACGCCACTTCTGAGACGGATAATGACCGGAGCCGTAACCGCTGGCCGGAAGCAACAATTTCCGATGCCCGCGCCGGGCGGCGTGCCCAACACCACCCACGTTCACCAGCAACAAGCAACATAATCCGCATAGTCCGGCAGGTATGATTCGCATACATGAAACCTTTTGCAGAGATGACATCTCTGAATTTCATATAATAATAGCTAAGGTAACGCATGAGTGCAAGGCCCAGCCAGAATATTCAGCCTGAAAAGCTTTGAATCTACCCAAATCTCACTTTCGGTTGAGGAAAAAGGCTCAAAAGACGCGGTTTATAAGGCGTCTCTTGCCGTGCGGTTTGCCCTGTGCTATCCTCTTGCCGAACTGTCTTTCCCTTGGATGTCGGCCTGACACTGCACTTTTGAATCTTCTAACAAAGCCGAAGAATGCTGTATTTGCCGTCGAGAAGTTTGAAACATTTGTCAACGGCTTAATCAACACAGGTGCGGACGTCTTTAATTAAAGCTGACCGGGTATTCATCGGGTCAGAAAGCTAAACGTAAGAGGCCGATATTCAGAATTCATTTCTGACAAAACCATATCCGTGAAACACGAAAAAGGAAGGCAACCTATGCAGTCACTGGTGCAATTACCGGATGGACACGAACTGCAAGAAACTGCACACGCTGCGGTTCCCGTGAGCGATTTGGCGAGCGATTCGATGGGTGAAACATCGCGTCGCTGGGCGAATTTGTTGGCTTGTGGCGCTCTCACGCCCGGCCTGCTTTCAATGCTGGCGCTATCCGTGGGTTTTGGCAGCATACTGGCGCTTTCATCCGCCGTGCAAGCCGAGCCGACACTCTTGGCCGCCAACGAAGCTACGGGGCCTCTTGTGGCTTTTCAGCAGCCCACACACGCCGATCAGCTAAGTGGTAAGGCGCAAATTGGCATTTCCATCCGGGGCCGCCGTTATCCCGCGAAATGGATTGAACTTTTGGTTGATGACTACGCGGCGACCAAAGGTGGCCCGGTGCAACTGGACGCTGCCATGCTGCCCATTTCGCATTTCGAGTGGGACACCAGAGTCTACGCCGATGGTCCGCACAAACTTTCCGTTATCGTCACCGATAGTCAAGGTTTCAAAGGCCGTTCGGATGTGCAGGTTTACATCAATAACAAAGGCGGAGCCGATATCATTCCGCCCACAGTGCGCTGGGTAAATGTGCGTAACGGCGATGTGCTACGCGGCGATGTGCCGGTGCAAGTTGATGCTACCGACAACTTTGGCGTCAAGTGGGTCATTGTTTCGCTTAATCCAGCGATTTCGCCGACCATGAAACCGGCCCTGCGCGGCGCCTTGCTCAACATCCCGCCTTATATTTTTCGTTTGAACACGGCGGGTTTGCCCGCCAGTCGTTACGTTTTGAACGCCGAAGCCTTCGATGCTCTCGACAATGTGGGCAAAGCACCGCCCATCGAAGTGCTGATTGGAAATGGCAATTACACCTACGCTGGCCCACAAGTGCCTGATCCACCTAAATCAGTCATTGATATTCCTCCAACTGGGCCGTCTGGCGGCGAGGGGACGGCGAATAAGACAACCACAGTTGTAGCCGAGGGGCTGGAAAACTCTGCGACGCCCAAAGCCATGCCACCCTCGGTTAATCGGGGCACGCGCGATGGCAGTGCCGTCAGCGCTTTGCCAGATGCGCCGAGCACAAATCCGTTGCCAGAAAGAGCATCAGCCCAATCGCGTCTTGTGGCCGCCATTCCCACAGGTGAAGCGCGCTCAATGCCGGCAACGGTCAAAATGACGCGCGCCGCTTCGCAGCTTGCTGGTGCTTCGTCTGTGCCTGTGTTGCCTTCTGAAACGCGTCTGTCAACGCGGTCAACGCGTGTGGCAAAACTCAATGCAGCCCAACCCGATGGCGCATGGCGCACAATGCCGCGTGCGGGAGATGTCGCTGCCCCATCCCGCAATGTCGCAACCTTGCCACCGCTTACAGCGCCAGTCGCTTCCACAAATACGGTTCGCACTACGCGCAGCGCACAAAGCAGTTTGCCGCAAGCGGAAAATCGCGTTGCCGTGGCACCACCAGTCAACGATGTTCAGCCTCGCAATGCCGCTACAACACCGCAGCTTTCTCGTAGCGCCTCGGCATCCGTAGCGAGCAATGTGGCGCGCGGCGAATCGCACGCTGTCAAAGCACCGCTTAATATCGCGAAACTGGCCTCAATGCCCGGCGGCACACCGCGTGCGTTACCTCAAGCCGCGCTATTACCCCAATTGACTCAGCGTTCGAACCAGCCAACCAGCGGCATCGCGCGTCCGTTCCCCGCTACCAAAGCGCGTCCGGCACTCGGCCCGACGTTGGCTGTTTTACCAGCGCAAGTCAAGATTTATCCCGCATTGCCGTCGCCCAATCTGACGCCGAAGATCACTGTCCATAGCACGCAGAATAGCCGCAGTTCGGTGCCTACGTTGCCGACAATTCCGGCTCCGCTACTGGCGATGAATCCGCCGATGCCTAAAAATGGCGCTTTGCGGCCTTTGGAATCCATAACTGTCGCGCCGGTAGCCCAATGGGGCACCCACGCCGAGGTTTTGCCCATCACACACACTGTTTTGCGCAACGAAAGCCTGACTTCCATTGCGCGACGCTACAAGATGCCAGTCGCGGTCTTGGCGGCAGCCAACAACTTGAAGATGACTTCCGGCTTGCAAACCGGCGCAAAGCTGAATTTGCCGCGCGCTTTGCAAGTGACTTATGGCGGACAAGCGGTGAAAGCCGATACATCTTCGTTTATGATGGGCACAGTTGGCGTCACGCCGTTCCGCTTTCTGTTTGAAAAGCAGGGCGGCAAGTTGGATTGGAATGCAAAAACCCGCAAAGTGACCGCTAAAGGGCCGCAGGGCAGCGTCGAATTGACTATTGGTAGCCGCAGCGCCGTGGTCAACGAAAAAGAAACCCTAATGGATTTGGCCGCGTTCTTGATGAGTGGCCGCACCATTGTGCCGGTGCGCTTCTTCGAGCAGGCTTTGCATGCCCAAGTCGAATGGGACCCAGCCACAGGTCGTCTTTATGTCGCGATGACTGGCCCCGCTTCGACTAAAGGCTAATTCAAGGCTGGCGTTGTAAAAACGAAGCGTTGTTTGCAAATAAAGAAGGAGCATTCCTCAGGGGATGCTCCTTCTTTTGTTGGAAGCAGCAAGTATTTCCAAAATTCAATCTCAGAAACCAAGCGTGATGCAATCTTCTCTTCATTCCGTAATTCAAGCGCCGGGCATGATGCCTCTGGCGGATAATTCAGACCTTCCCGAACGGGCCGCACGCATTGTTTGCAAGTTCGGCGGCACATCTTTGGCCGATGCAGAGCAAATCAGCAAAGTTGCCGCCATTGTGCGAGCCGACTCGCGTCGGCGTTTTGTGGTGGTTTCGGCACCGGGCAAACGTAACCGTGACGACCAGAAAGTCACCGACTTATTACTCGCTTGCTGGCAGTTGGCCTCGCAGCATCTCAAATACACCGAGCCGCTCGGCATTATTCGCGAACGTTACAACCAAATCGCGCTCGAACTGGATGTGGCGACGTTAGATGAGCCGCTGACTGAACTCGAACGCGAACTGGAAAAATTAGTTTCCGGCCAGCCTTCGTTAGCCTCGCGCGATTGGGTGGCCTCGCGGGGCGAATTCTTTCATGCCTGCTTGATCGCCGATTATTTGCACGCCGACTTCGTGCCGGCGGGTGAGTGCATTGTGTTTGACGAACGGGGTCGCTTGAATCCGGTTACCTACGGCAATTTAGCGGCGCGCATGGCGCGCGAAGACTGCCTTTATGTCGTGCCCGGCTTTTATGGCCGCGACGCGCAAGGGCGCATCAAAGTCTTTCCGCGCGGTGGCAGCGACATCACGGGCGCAGTGGTGGCGCGTGCTATTGGCGCACAAGTGTATGAAAACTGGACGGATGTTTCGGGCTTGCTAATGGCCGATCCCCGCGTGGTCGAAAACCCGCAGCCCATCGGCGAAGTCACTTATCGTGAGTTACGCGAATTGTCCTATATGGGAGCCAGCGTTTTGCATGAAGAAACTATATTTCCAGCCTCGGAAGCCGAAATTCCCATCAACATTCGCAATACCAATGCGCCGGATGCGCCCGGAACATGGATTGTGCCCTCACGCCAAGATACGCAGCCTTTAGTTGGCATCGCAGGCCGCAAAGGGTTTACGATGATATACATCGAAAAAGCCTTGATGAACACGCAACTCGGCTTTGGCCGCCGCGCATTGGAAGTGTTTGAATCGCATCGCGTCTCGTGGGAACATATGCCTTCGGCCATTGATTCGATGTCTATCATTGTGGCCGACGAAGAACTGCAAGAAGAAAACGGCGCCAGCAAATTGCCGGCGATCATGGAAGAGTTAGAACGCGTGCTGGAACCAGACCGCCTTGAAGCCGAAACCGACTTCGCCATGATAGCCACTGTCGGCCAAGGCATGAACCATCGCGTTGGCGTGGCAGGCGACCTTTTTGCGGCTCTCAAAGCGGCTAAGGTCAATGTGCGTATGATTTCACAAGGCGCTTCTGAAATCAACATCATCACGGGCGTGGCCGCGTCTGACTATGAACGAACGGTTAAAGCCATCTATGAAGCGTTTGTTGAACGCTAAAACGATAAACATTATTGGGATTAGGCATGCCGCTCCCCAATGATTGCAAAAAACCACAAAGCAGGGTTGTATGTAGCCACTCATTGCTGATTAACCGTCTGATCATCATCAATCAAGCGCAAAAAGCACCTGTCACGCCCGTGACAGGTGCTTTTGTTGCTCGAAAGTCATTCTCACGCCCGTGACAACGACTTTTGACGCTCGAAAGTCATTCTCACGGGCGTGACAGGTGCTTTTTGCTGCTCAAAAGTCATTCTCACGGGCGTGGCAAGTGCTTTTAAGCGTCAAAAGTCATTCTCACGCCCGTGACAACAGCTTTTGAGCAGCAATATAGCGTTTGCTTTCTATAGCGTGTAACTGCTTGAAGGCTACAAACGGATACTCATTCCCAATTATGTCTCATCAAATAAGGCCGCTTTTGGCACGTTGGAATTGCTTACTGATAGCGCAAGGCTTCAATGGGGTCGAGTTGCGCGGCTTTATAAGCCGGATAAACACCAAAGACGATGCCGATAGTGGCCGAAGAGAAAAAGGCCACGGCTACCCACACGGACGAAACCAAAGTGGGCCAGCCCAGCCATGTGCCAATGGCGCCCGAAAGTCCAACACCCGCCGCGATGCCAATCAAGCCGCCCAAAATGCTGAGAGTCATGCTTTCGATAAGAAATTGAAACAAAATATCGTTGTTACGCGCTCCGACGGCTTTGCGAATGCCGATTTCGCGCGTGCGCTCGGTGACGCTGACCAACATGATGTTCATAATGCTGATGCCGCCCACCAAAAGCGCCACGGCGGCGATGCCGGACAGCAAAAATGTGAATGCTTGGCCAGCTTGTTCTTGGGTTTCCATGAACTCAGCCTGCGTGCGAATGTTGAAATCACTATCGGCGCTGGGCAGCAATTTATGCGACTTGCGCATGGCTTTTTCGATTTCGCTGACCGCGCGGGCGCTTTGATCCATGCTTTTCACTTGCGCCGTAATGCGACTCACGCTGTCCGAACCAAAAATCTGCTTCATGCCGGTAGTAATGGGCACATAAATCTGGTCGTCCGGGTCGCCAAAAAGCGCGTTGCCTTTAAGCGCCATGATGCCGATGATTTTGAAAGTGATGCCGCGAATGCGCAAACTGCGACCAATCGGCGCCGCGCCGGGAAACAAAGTATCCGCTGTCTTTTTGCCGACAACGCACACTTTTTTCATGCCTTTTACGTCTTTATCGTCGAGAAAAACGCCGCTTTCGATTTTAAAGCTGCGAATCTGCGGATATTCCGGCCCGGTGCACATGATAGTCGTGTTGGTGTTTTGATTGCCGTATTTCGCCTGTGCCGAGCGCGAAAGTTCGGGAATGACAGCCACCACCGACGGGCAGTTTTCGCGCACAGCGTCCACATCTTTCAAGGTCAGCGATTGCGACGAGCCTTGCCCAAAAGAAACCGCACCGCGCCGTTGCTGACCCGAAAAAACGGTGATAGTGTTGCTGCCCAGCGTCTGGATTTTGTCAATCACATCTTGTCGCGAGCCGTCGCCAATCGCCGTGCCGACAATCACCGCCAACACGCCAATAATAATGCCCAACATCGTGAGCGACGAGCGCAATTTATTGGCGACCAAGCCTTGCAACGCCACTAAAATGTTTTCCAACAGGTTCATAATGTTTTTAATCAGACACAACCCCATCCCCGGCCCTTCCCCTTCGCCGTTTCAAGGGGAAGGGCCGGGGATGGGGTTTTAGTCGTCTTCTTCGGGCGGCATGGCATCTAAAACGTCCTGCGCCATGATTTGCGTTTTAACTGGTTCGTCGCTGGTGAGGCGGCCATCGCGAAAGCGCACGATGCGTGTGGCGTGTTGGGCGATGTCTGGTTCGTGCGTGACCATCACGATGCTTTTGCCTTGCGCGTTTAATCCTTGAAATATCGCCATGATTTCTTCGCCCTGCCGCGATGCTAAAGCGCCGGTAGGTTCGTCAGCCAAAATCAAAACCGGCTCGTTGACTAAAGCACGCGCAATCGCCACCCGCTGTTGCTGTCCGCCGGAAAGCTCGGTGGGCTTGTGCCCGCCGCGTTCGGCCAATCCAACGGAAGCTAACGCGGTTTGGGCGCGTTCGTGGCGTGTGGCTGGGTCGGCACCCGCATACAGCAATGGCAATTCGACATTATGCAAGGCAGTCGAACGATTGAGCAGATTGAAATTCTGAAAAACAAAACCAATTTTGCGATTGCGAATGACGGCTAAGTCATCTTGAATCAATTCGCCGACTTCTTCGCCGTCGAGTTTGTAGGAACCCTCCGAGGCGCGATCAAGACAGCCGATTAAGTTCATAAACGTGCTTTTGCCGCAACCGCTCGGCCCCATGATAGCGACGAATTCGCCCGGTTCGATGCGCAAACTCACGCCGCGCAAGGCATGAACGCGCACATCGCCCATGATGTAGCTTTTGTGCAAGTCGGTAACTTCGATAATGGCGGGCATTTTTCAGAGTTTTGAGTTAGGAGTTTTGAGTTAGGAGTTGATTTGCAACTCAAAGTTCCTAACTCAAAACTCCTAACTGCCTTATTTCGCTTTCGCTGCGAGCTTGCCAATGAGCGTCATGCGCGACTGGTAGCCCTTGGTGAAGCGGTCTTTCATGCGGTCTGGCATGATTTTGTATTCGGTGTATTTGGTAATCGGATAAAACGGATTGTAAGTCTTGAAAAAGCCCGCCATCTTCTCGCGTTGCGCCCGAAATTCGGCCATCCGTTTGGCATCAGGCGGGCCACCCCCACCGGGGCCACCGCCCGGCCCGCCCCCGCCGGGGCCACCTTGACCGCCACCCGCGCTGCCAAAACCTTTGCGATTCTTGGCGGCGATTTTATCGAGTTCGTTTTTCTGCGTGGTCGTTAAAGCGCCGTTGAGCTTGCCATAAACGCTTTTGGCTTCGTCTTCGCTCATTTTTGGCTTGGCCTTCCACGCCGTAATGACGCCCATGATGGTCTTCGCCTGTGCTTTGGTCAAGGCTTTGGTTTTGCCTTTTTCCAGTTCGTCAATGCCGCGAAACAATCCGCTCAAGCGTCCTTTGGCAGTGCGATTCATGCCACCGCCACCGCCTTGACCTCCGCCACCTTGCGCTTGCGCGCTGGGCATCGTGCCGGTTAGCAACGAGCCACCTGTCAGGGCCGCGCTCAGAGTCGCGGTTACAATCCACTTTTTCATGTTTTCTCCTTTTGGAAGAGGCTCGTTATCGGTTCTAAAACGATTTTAAAACCGATAACGAGCCTCGTTGCCACTTCTAAAATGACTTTAAAACCGATAACGAGGCTCGTTGCCGCTTTTAAAACGACTTTTAAACCGTCGTTGAGGCTCAGAATCTGATTAAAAGCCTTAATTGAGAGGGCCGAGTAAGCGGTTTGTCATTCTCAGCCTACCCAAAGCGACTTTGAACCTTGAACTTGATTATCGTCCTCGTCCACCGCCGCCGCCGCCGCCTACACCACCGGTGGGGCCACGCGGGGCGCCTCCACTCAAGCCGCCAGAGGGCGCGCTGGCCGTAATCGGTTCGATGATCTGCGTGACTACGGTTTCGCCTTCTTTGAGGTTTTTGGTAATTTCGACGTTTTCATCGCCGTTCACGCCAGTTTCGACGGTGCGTGTTTCTTGATTGGTTTTTTCATAGAGCGGCTTTGTCGGGTCTTTGATAACCGTGACTTCGGTGGTGTCGCCGTTTTGTTTGACGGCTTCCGTCGGAACCGTTAAAACGTCTTCGGCGCTGGAAACTAAAAATTCGCACGTCGCGTTCATACCGGGACGCAAGCGTTCGTCCACGTCCATCGAATCAATTTCGACCTGCACATGAATGTAAGTGACGTTTTGTTCTTCGGCAGCTTGTGGGAACACTTTGCGCACTACGCCCGCTTTGGGGCTTTCTGGATAAGCGTCCATCGTGATGTCCACTTTCTGGCCTTGTTCAATGAGCGCGATGTCGGCTTCGTCCACTTGCGCATCCACATACATTCTGTCCACTTGCGCCAATTGCACAATCGCGGTGCCGCCCGAAAATCCGCTGGTGCCCGATTGAATAATCGTGCCTTCATCCACATATTTGGTGGTCACAACGCCATCGCGCGGCGAGATAACGCGCGTTTCAGCCAAGTTGGTGGCGGCGTTTTGTTGCGTTACTCTGGCACGGTCAAGTCGCGCCCGCGCTTGTTCTACAGCAGCGGCGCGCGATTGTGACGTGATGGTTTGCGTTCTCGTATTCGCAAGGGCGGCATCGGCTTGCCGCAAAGCTGCCGCTGCCGCGTTGACATCCGAACGCTTCAGCGAAATCTGCCGTGTGTTCGCCTTGGCGCTGTTTAACGCGGCTTCGGCTTGTTTGACAGAGGCAGAAGCAGCGGCGACATCGGCTTGTTTTAGTTGCACTTGCTGACGATTGGCGATGGCATCTTGCAAGTTGGCTTGCGCTTGCTGCAAGGTCGCCTGCGCGGTTTCTACGTCTTGCTGGCGCAGTGAGTCTTGAATGGAATTGGCTTTTGAGGTGGAAAGTCCGGCTTTGGCCTGATTTAAACTGCCTTGCGCCTGCTCAACGCGCGCTTTGGCATCGCGCACTTCGGAAGCCTGTTGGTCTTTGAGCGTGTCCAAAACCGCTTGCGAAGTTTGCAAGCGCGCCTTAGCCGAATCTACTGTGTTTGCCGCCGTGTCCACTTGCGATTTGGCGACGAAGCCTTTGTCCAACAAACCTTGCAAACGCTTGAGATTTAATTGCGCGATAGATACATCGGACTTGGCGCTGTTCACGTCGGCTTCGACGCGCGCTCTGGCTTGCGGCTGCGTGGCGCTTTGCAAAAGTTTCAGGCTTTCCTGTGCCGAGGAAACATTCGCTTCGGCGCTGGCAACGCTGGCTTGCGCTTGTGCGATTTGCAATTGCGTCAGTTCGGGCTGCGTTTTCGCTTGCGTTTTTGCTTGCGTCAACTTCGATTGCGCGGCTTCAACGCCGCTTTGCGCGGCAGCGACAGCGGTTTCCGAAGTCTTGCGCTGCAAACTGAGCGCTTCTTTTGTTTGTTGCAAGCGCGCTTTCGATGAATTCACCGCTTCGCTGGCTTGCCGGATGGCCGGGCCATTGGTATCGCTTTGCAACTTCAAAGATTCCTGCGCTTGCGTCAAACGCGCTTGCGCCGCCGAAACCGATTCGCCCGCTTGATTGATTTGTGGGCCTAACGAGGCCCTTTGCTGCGCTAAATCGGCGCGCGATTGGTCAACCGCACTTTTGGCGGCATTGGCATCGGCCTCGGCCTGCCGATAAATCGCCGAAACATCGGTGCGATCAATAATGGCGATCAGTTGGCCTTTTTTGACGCGCGTGCCTTCTTCGACGGCCATTTGAATGACCTTGCCGCCCGCTTTGCTTTTCACATCAATCAGCGTGAATGCTTGCAATTTGCCCGTCGCCGAAGCTGTTTGTTTTACGCTGCCGCGCTCAACTTTGGCGGTTTTGACTTCTGGCTTGGCGTCGGCGTCGGCGCTTTTTGCTTTCCACGTTTTGTAGCCGAAACCCAGCAGCAGCGCCGCGCAAGCGGCAGCAATCCAGCGATTGAGACGCTGTTTTTTCTTTTTTAGCGGCGGCGTGGGCGCGGCAGGCGATGAGATAGAAACTTCAGTTGTCATGGTGTTTTAAGGATTCAAACCCGACCGGGCGCCGGTGGCGCGCTCCAGCGCGGCCTGAGCCAGATAATAATCGTAAAGCGACTGCACCGTGCTGATTTGTGCATTAAAAAGCTGCAATTGCGCAGTGGTAATTTCAAACGGAGTGCCCAGCCCCTGACGGTATTTTTCCTGAGCGACTTGCAAATTCGAAGTCGCCACTTCTTCGAGCGCGCGGGCCGAACCAATACGTTCGTTGGCACTGCGCGCCGTGGTATAAGCCGATTCCAAATCGGCGGCGACATCTTTGGCAAGTTGCTCATCGCGCAAACGCGTGGCTTCCAAAGTGTCTTGCGCGGCGCGGCGATTGGCGCGCAGCGAACCACCATTAAAAATCGGCACGTTCAAACCGGCGGTTAGACCGCTGGAACGGCGCGGCGAATCGAAAATGCCTACCGCCAACGAAGCATCCACCGAAATGCGCGGCTTGGCTTGGATTTTTGCCACATCCACCGAGGACTGCGCCGATTGCAAATTGGCCTGCGAAATTCTTAAATCGGGGTTGAATTTTTGCGCTTGCGCGAAGAATTCGTCAATAGCGCCTAACGCAGGCACTTCTGCGGCCACGTTTTGAATTTTCAACGCCGGGCCGCGCCCCAGACCCAGCGCATTGCGAAAATTCACTTGCGAGGTGCGCACGTTGTTTTCGGCAGTCGTCAAATTGAACTGTCGTTGACGAAGCTCGACCTGAATCGGAATTTCATCTATTTTGGCGGCGATTTCGGCTTGAATTTGTCCTTGCACCAGCGCGAGATTTTCTTGCGACACCTTGACTTGCTGCTGCGCCAATTCCAGCAAACTCTGCTGCCGCAGCAAATCGTAATACGCGCTTGCTACATTGAACGCCACTTGCGAACGCGTTTGTCCCACGCCCGCCAACGCGGCACCGGCCTGCGCGCGGGCCACGCGCGTTTGCGCGCCGCGCAAGCCGGAATCGAAGAGATTTTGACTCAGCACCAAACTGGTGTCTGTGTTGCGATTGTTGATATTGTTACCACCGCCCGCGTTGGCGATGCTGCGATTGGAATAGCCCGATTCCACACTAAGTTGCGGCGAACCACTGGCGCGGGCCGCAGTAATGCGTTCCAGCGAACCGGCAAAACCCTGTTGCGCGGCGCCAATATCACCGTGATTCGCCAAAGCCAGAGCAATGCTGTCTTCCAACCCCAGCGGTTTTTCCTGCGCTGGTTCTACATTCGCGCTTACTGGCCCGCCTAAAACCTGCGTGGCCCGACTGCTGGACGGCGGCACTTCAACTTTGGCGACTACCGCTCTTGCGGCATCAGTGGAGGAAACGATAACCGGCGGTTTGATTGGTGTTTGTGCGATGATTTTCGACTTCGGAGTGGTTGACTGCGGCACAGCGATGACCGGTTTTTCGGTATCTGCCGGGGGTGCGTTTTGCGCACTGGCGTTTTGCTTGATGCAAAATGCGGCAAGCACAACCCAAAGCGAAGTCGCCCCGATAATCAACCGTTTCATGTTTAAACGTTTCATGTTCAAATTTCGCTTAGTCTCCATGCGCCTCACTGCTCAACACGGCGGACAGCGTTTCCAGTGCCCCGACGATGGCGCGGCGTTCTTTGGCGCTGAGTGTTTCGATAACGCCACGCAAGCGTGCCAGACGGGTGGCGCGATGCTTGTCTTTGATGCGGCGGCCTTTGGGCGCCAAGGTCAAGCGCACCGCGCGCCGGTCATGCAAATCGCTTTCGCGAGACACCATTTTGGCTTTGACTAAAGCGTCTACCAACTCGCACGCCGTGCTGGGTCGCACACCGAGATGGCGGCTCAAATCGCCCATTGTGCAAGGCGCTTCGCGCGATAAAACGTGCAGACAACGCATTTGCGCGATGGTCAGCGTCATCGCTTCGGGCTTCATTTTGCCGCCCTTGTCCATACCGGCCCGAAAAATCGCTTTGCCAGCCCGTTCCATCAGTTCCGCGATGCGTTCGGCCTCATCTTCGGACGTGGCGGCCTCTTTGGAGAGCGCCGAAGACGAAGATGCACGAGGAACTTTGGGCATGAAACTTTGTAAAGGCAAAGCCGTTTTTGATTTTGATAAGGCTTCCGAATAATTCGGTTTCCGAACGATTATGAAGTATTATAAATAATCGTAACAAGATTTGGTGGCAGCAATTGCCAAGATTTTGCAAAGATTTGTTAAGTGTGTGGTCTGACAATTGCCGTTAAGGACGTGGCACGCTAAAGTAGCCAAAAGAGCCTTCGCGAATAACACTGTTGTCTAACGCGCTCCGCACGCCAACAAAGAGCAAACGAAGATCGAAAGAAGAAGCCATGCCCGCAGCCGAATTACTAACCACGTCTAAAATCTTGAAGAAAAACTCTGGAACATCACCGCGCAACGACGGCGAATTATCGCCCGCTGTGCGTGAACAGTTGGCGACGATGGGACTTGACTTGCGCTTTCCCGCGCCACCCGTCGCGCTTGATGAATTAACGAAGCTAAATGGCGTGGCTGTTCAGCCGAATGGTCATGCTAATGGTCACGCCAACGGCGCGGCGCCCGCAGCAAAAGCGGATGCCGAAGAGGAACCAAATGCCATTTTAGCGCACAGCGATTTGGATAAAGCGGGCTTATGGGGCGAGCGTTATTTAGTCGTCACGCCCGAACGCCTTTTGGTTTTCACGCAGGAAAAAGACAGCGCGCAACTGGAACTGGATGTGCTGCTGCAAGATGTCATTCAAACCGAAGTCAAAAACTTGGTTGGCAATGTGACGCTTGAAGCGCGCGTCAAAGAAGAACGTGGCGGCGCGCCGCGCGAACGCGTGGTCGAAGTTTTGCGCGCCTCGAATACTTATTCCAAAGATTTGGCGCGTGTGACGCGGCAAATCGAACACTTAAAAGAACACGGCACGCCCGGCCACGCTGGAGAAGACGCACGAGGCCAATTAAAGAATTGTCCCAATTGCGGGCGGCGCCTGCCGCACGATTCGCAAGTGTGCCCCTTCTGCGTGAATCGCTTGCAGGCTTTGCGGCGCTTGTTCGCTTACATTGGCCCTTATAAATGGATTGCGGTGCTGTCGGGCGTGATTAGTCTGGCAACAACGGCGCTGTCTTTTGTACCACAAGTTGTTACGAAAAATTTAGTTGACAAAGTTTTTCCGCCGCACGGTTCGCCTGCGGCGGCTTCGGCACTGTCCACCAGTGATGGACGCTGGCTGCTGACCGAATTAGTGGGTTTGATTGTGATGTCGTCGCTCCTCGAAACCGGCATGAATATGTCGCGCGGGCGCATCGCGGCCTTTCTCGGTTCGCGCATTTTGCATGATGTGCGCACCGAGGTTTACGCGCAGTTGCAGCGTTTATCGCTGGCGTTTTACGACAAACGCGAAATCGGCGCCGTAATGAGCCGCGTGCAAAACGACGTGGGAATGTTACAAAACTTCCTGCTCGACGCAGCGGAAAACATCATCATTTCCACGCTCACGATTACGACGGTGGTCGTTATTATGTTTTATTTCAGCCCGATTTTGGCAGTCGCGGCGTTGTTGCCGGTGCCCTTTGTGGTCGTCGGCACCAATACTTATTGGCGCGGCCTGATGAAATTGTGGCGTCGTGTGTGGCATCAGAACTCGCGTCTGGGAGCGCGTTTGGCCGATAGTTTGGGCGGCGTGCGCGTGGTGCGCGCTTTTGCCGGTGAAAAGCGTGAAGTCGAAAAATTCGCCAGCAAAAGCGGCGAACTGCGCGATGCCACCATTCGCGTTGAGCAAAAAGCCTCCACGTTTTATCCGACGATGGGCTTCGTTATGGGCCTTGGCTTGCCGATGACGTGGTATATCGGCGGCAATCAGGTGTTGGATAATGTCCTGACCTTGGGCACGTTGTTTTTGTTTATGTCGCTGTTAGGCCGCCTTTATGGGCCGGTGCAACAATTAACGCGCCTCGTCAATTTCACCACGCGCGCTATGACGGCTGCCGAGCGCGTTTTTGAAATTCTGGATATGGCGCCGGAAATTGTAGATCAGTCCAATGCGCGCCCGATGCCGCATCTTGAAGGCAAGGTTGAATTCAAAGATGTGACTTTCGGTTACGACAAGCATCGTCCAGTTTTGAAAGGCGTGGATTTGCAAGTTGAGCAGGGCGAAATGATCGGCCTTGTCGGACATAGCGGCGCCGGAAAAAGCACTTTAATCAATTTACTGATGCGCTTCTACGATGTGGACGGCGGTGCGATTTTAGTGGACGGCGTGGACTTGCGCGACATTCTGCGCGACGATGTGCGCCGTCAAATCGGCGTGGTTTTGCAGGAGCCATATCTGTTTCACGGCACGGTTTTCGACAATATCGCCTACGGCAAGCCGGACGCCACGCCCGGCGAAGTGATGGCAGCGGCCAAAGCCGCCTACGCGCACGATTTCATTGTCGGTTTCGCCGATGGCTACGACACCATCGTTGGCGAACGCGGCACGCGCTTGTCGGGCGGCGAACGCCAGCGCATTTCCATCGCCCGCGCCATTTTGCACGACCCGCGCATTTTGATTTTGGACGAAGCGACGGCCAGCGTGGACACACAAACCGAACAGCAGATTCAAAATGCCTTGAAAAATCTCGTGCAAGGCCGCACCGTTTTCGCAATCGCGCACCGTCTTAGCACTTTGCGCAACGCCAACCGCCTCGTCGTAATGGAAAACGGTAAAATCGCCGAAATTGGCACGCACGATGAACTTCTCGATAAGCGCGGCGTGTTCTACAAACTCGTCAACGCCCAAAAAGCCATGAACGAAATCACAGCGGTTGGCGGGTAAACTGTATTGTGGAGGTTCAACGTGAAATCCATCTGCCTCAACAAGACAATTAAGCACGCGATGGGCTGGAGCATTCCACTATTCGTTGGTTTGCTTTGTCTTTGGCACTCGTTGACAAAACCCATTGACTTCAACTTAGGTTCATTTCCGGCCCTTGACCCACCGGCGTCAACAGGTAGTCATGCCGCTCTTGTCAGGTTGAATCGCGAATTAACGGCACATCCTTACTCCAAACGGATTACGGTGCGTTATTCGGCACCTGTCATTGGTTGCCCGCCCCCGTTTCCTACACCTCGATTTCCAATGGGACAGTGGCGATGGGAATACACGCCCCAAACGACCACTTTAATTAAGCATCTTAGCAACGCATCGGGTTCTCAGTGTGAAACTGTAAGCCCTCAAGCCATATCTACTGTAGTGGGTCTACCTATCGGCACAATGGAATCCCTCAAAGACTTCTGCGGATGCGAGAAAAAGTAGCTACCGCCCAGCATTCCATGATCGAAATCACCTCAGTTGGCAAATAAAAGGAACATAAATGCGACGAATTTATGGAATCGGCTTGCTGATTCCGATGATGCTGTTTGGGTGCAACAAAAAAGATACGGTGGCGACGGAAAATGCGGCGAATTCGGCCAGTAGCATCAAGGCGCCATCCATTGATTCGGTGGAAATGAAGCGCATGATGCAGGCTAAAAGCCGCGTTATTGTGGCGCTGCAAAAAGCGCACGCCACCTTGCCGAACTTCATCAAAACGCTGCAAAAGCCCAAGCCTTCACAGTCGCAGTTTTCCATCAAATGCGCCGTGTCCGACCAAGGCCAAAAACGCCATGTATGGATTGATGACATAACCTTCGATGGCAAGAAATTTCACGGCAAATTGGGCAATCGTCTGATGGATAAAAACACCAAACCCGGCAATAAAGTCGAAGTCGCGCCGGATGGCGTTTCCGATTGGATGTATATCGAAAATCACAAATTGATCGGTGGTTACACTTTGCGCGCTATGCGCGATAGCCTTTCGCCGCAAGAGAAAAAAGAGTTCGACAAAAGTTTGACGTTCGCCGTGCATTAAAACTGCTTACTCAAGCAATTTTTCAATCGCCACTTGCATAACCGGCGAGTTAATGTCTTTGGTGGGCAGTTGATGGACACTCCAGCGAATGGCGTGCTGCCAGCGCGAACCGACTTTATAAAGACGCAGCGGCGAAAGCAGTTCTAACTCGTTGTAATGCACATCGGTTGGCCCCATATTCCATAATTCAACAGGAAAACCGGCTTCTAAAGCGCCATCGGGATAATCGCCTGCGGGCTTGTCGGAGCGCGCCCGAAATGCCCAACCGTCGCGCACCGCAATAGCTGCCGAAACAGGGGCATCGGTGCCGATTTTGAAATTGTTTTTGTCGTCGCCTGCGCTGGGAAGAACGCGCAAAAGTCCCGGAGACAGTAACTTAGCATCCACTTCGACTTTGGGCGGATTAATCCACAGAAAATTGTTTTTATACGGGCTTGACGGATTGAGTGGCAGAAAAATCGCTTCGGGCGGCACGATTTGAATCACGCTCCACAACGAAAAATAAACCGCATCGCCTTCGATTTTATCAGCCGCTTGCGAGACGACGAAATCGCCGTTAATATCGAACCAAAATTCGCGCACGACACGCGCGCCCAGCGGTTTTTGCAAGGGGCTAATCATCCACAATTTGCCACCTTTCACGCCCGCTTTGTGCTTGGCGCCGTCCCACATTGGCGGCGGCGGCCAACTTTTGCCGCTCATGGCAGGCCACTGATTTTGTGGCGCGGGCCATGTTTTATCACCGCCATAATTTTTCCATTCGCCGGGATTGTAATTTTGCTTTGGCCCGTTCCACAACCAGTTGATGCCACCAACGCGGCCAAAACGCATGACGCGCCCATAATCCGGCACAATGATGGCCTCGCTTTGCCCATCCGACAAGCGCCATGCTTCATGCCCATCAAATTGCATTTTTTCAATGCTGTGCCTATCACGCGACAAATCGTATTTCTGCTGCTGCGCTATCGCGGCGGCGCTCATCAAAAGTAAACCCGCCAACCAGAATTTTTTCATGTGTCTCCTCAACGAAAGCTCGATTTTTCCGGCATCATTTCTTTCCAATTAAACACTTGCGCGGCTTGCACACCATCGGGCGTGATGGCAAAAAACTGCACCACGCTCGAAGCGAAATTGGCTAAGGCGAAAACCGGGCCATGAACGTGTTTTAATTGCCCACCGTTGATGATGGTGAGCGGATTCTTATCGCGCGCGAAGCGGCGCACCATCAGTTTATGTGTGTGACCTGCCACCACAAAAGCAATGTCGGGCTGCCAGTAAATTTTCAGCAAATCCAGATTGTTTTCCAAGCCGTAGCCGTAATCGCCCGGCTCCAAGCGGCCCATGTCGTTGGCCCCCATGCCATGACACAAAAGCAGCGTGCCCGCGACAGTTTCGATTTCGATCATCAGTGGCAAGGCGCGCAGAAATTCCCACGTTCGATCTGCGACATCTTCTATCTGCGTGGCCTCGTCCCAATCACGTGCTTCGCCGTTGAGTAGCCAGCGATCATGATTGCCGCGCACTGTTAAAATGTGGTGTTCACGCAGCAAATCGCACACGCGATTGAGGTCGCCGCGCCCATCGCACAAATCGCCGACGCAAAGCAGTTTTTCTGCGCCCGCGCGCTGCAAATAATCAATCGCCGTCGCCAGATATTCATCTTCGCCATGCACATCGGGAATCAGGCCGAGAGTTTGAAAAGGTTGGCTCATAAAATTATTTGTTGTTCTTTCGCCGATTTAAAAATGCGGCGTAAAAACCAAAACCGATTGAAAGCAAAATCATTCCAACGGTGAATTGAAGAACGAAATTCCAAAATCCAACCACGAAGAGGTCTGCGATGTGCTTCGCTAATTGCAGACAAACCACAACGCAAAAAGCAATCAGCACCAGCTTCAATATTTCTTTTAAATTGATCTCGTTTGGCTGTTTAGTTTTCATTTTAATCACCACGTCCATTCGCGGCGCACGCCGGTTAAATCGAGGGCGGCGCCGTTTGGCAACAGTTCGATGCCAGTCACTTGCGGCGTTTCGGTCACGACTTCAAGAACCGTAGCAAGGCGCCAATTGGTGCCGGGCGAACGCAAAAATAAAGCGCCTTGATCGTCGGCGAACGGCTGGCCGATGGTGCGCCCACTTGTCGCTTCAAAGGGCGCGCTGGATGTGCTGTGCAAGCGCAATTGCAAGTTGGGTTGCACCTGCCAGATGGCGCGCAGATTTCGCGTTGCCACCAAACCTTTGCGCGCCGTAAATTGTGCCCATTCTTTGTCTTTGGGTAGCGGTGGCAAAATCATATTGAACGGCGCCACGTCGCCAACGGGCGGCACTTCTTCCATCTGCAAGGCTCCATAAGCATGATACATCCAGTTGAAACGCTGCGGCGCGACGCTTTGGAATTCATCAATCAAAATCACAAGCGGCGGCGCGAAAAAAACGGTGCGACGGAACGTCATTCCGCCAGTTTTGATTTCGCCGCGCGCGCGTTTTTTGTCCGGCTCCCAAACCAAAGTCGCCTCACCTTTTTGCGATTGCTCATTGGCAAACAAGGTGTTGTGCGCCAACGTAGTGCGATGATAATCGCCGGTTTGAGCGCGCAGGGCGTAGCCCGGCTCACCTAAATCGGGCGAGATTTGCTGGCCTTCGGCGTGCAGAAAAATCGAAAGCCGATCAGGATGATCGTGCCCGCCGACAAATTTGCCGCAGCGAAACAAAAGCCATATTTCCGGCTGGCTTTCGCGAAAAACGCCGATTCTCGCCACTGGCAAACGCGTATGGCGCGGCGCCAATTTCAGCGCAACCGGCATACGATGCGGCCCGAAAGCCAAGGCTGCCAAATCAGTGCGCGGCGCGGCGCTTTGCTCGTAAATATGCGCCAAAGCCGGGCCGTATTTGTTGAGATTTAGTTTGCCCGCCGCATATTCGTAAACATGACGATAAAGCTCAAGGGAAAAATGGCGCGGCGCGCCAAAATCGCTCAGAGCAGGCAAGCGGCCTTGCGCATCAGCCAATTGCAGCGGCGCCTCAAACATCGCTTCAAAGCGCCGCTCAATTTCCGGCGCGATTTTTACGCCCTGCCGCGCCGCCAGTTCGCGCAAGGGAATCAGCGTCGTCAGCGAGTAAAAATGATAAAACAGCGTGCCTTCGCCCCACAAACCATCGCACTGATCATTGACAAGCGGCACGCCTTGACGCAGTTGTTCGGTAAAGCCGTTGTTGCCGGTCAGGGCGCGAGAAATCCAATCGGGACGATCCCATAATTCGCCCGCCAAGCCGATGGCCGCCGAGGCGAAACAGCCCATATTATGCGCGCCTTTGCCGTTTAAAAATGTCATCAAAAACGGCACGCGTTCCTCGAAAACAGCTTTGATTTTGGCGCGCATTTGCTCGCTGATTTTGTCTTTGACGAAGCTGCACGCATTCGTCATCAGCAGCAAAATGCCCGCGTCGTAAAGCGGCTGAAAATAAACCGCGCCTGCTGTGCCGCCTTTGGCAACTTCGCCGGGCTTTTCGGGGCCGATTACAGCAAAGTGTTCGCTTAACACGAGGAGGCCGTGCTCGACCCAACGCAAATATTTTTCGTCGCCCGTTAATTGATAAAGCAGGCCCAAGCTACGCATGATGCGCAAAGTGCGTTCGTGCGCCAGCAAAACCCACGCGCGATGCTGGGCGGCATTGCCTTCGCGCTGTTTGGTGAGCGGGTCGAGAAATTTTTCGCTTTGCTGCGGCTCGAAAAAAAGCGGGCCGCCGCTGCCCCGGCTATAAAAATCGTGACGCCATCCGGCGCGTTCTGGCGGCAATTGCGGCGGCGTTTTTAAAACCAATTCGGCTTCTTCGCGCAACCAGCCAAAGAGCTTGCGCGCCCATTCCTGCCCGTCAATTTTGCGCCGCGCTTCATTTGTAATCTCGCTGCCAAAATACAGCGGCGGCCACACATCTTCGAGTAGCCAACCAGAATCATCGGGAGAAGGCGTGTAAGGTCGGTTGGGAATTTTGCCCGCCGGAAGCCGTTCGCGTTGATAAGAAGGCGCATTTTGCGATTGAGCCGAAGCATCCATAAGCGGCCAAAACGCGCCCCACAAAACGCTGCGGCGCAGATATTCACGGCGAGAAAGCGGAGGCATAAATTTATTTTAGCGCGCCGCGCCACCTAAAACGAAAATGCCCCGCTAAAATTAAGCGGGGCGCTTTGTTTGGCGGCTCTTTTTAGAAAGCTGTTTCTGTTTTATAAATGGCGTCGCCGAAACATTCTTTTTCTTTTTCGCGGCGAATTTCGCGGGCGCGGCGCAGGGCTTCTTCTTGCCCGTATTTGCTGACAGAAACCGTGGTGCGGCTGACTTTGCCGGCTTCGGGCGTCCATGTCACTTCGTAGACATCGCGCTGATAAACTCTGCCGCGTTTGACGTGGCGGGCGTTGCGGCGATGGATGCCGATTTCGCGGTCATCCACGATGGTTTTCTTGCGCACTGAACGCTCGGTGCGCGGCTTGCCCATTACTTGTTCCATTTCGTCGCGCCATTGAATCGCTTCGCGCAAGGCGTTTTCCTGGCCACCCCACAAGTCGTCGCTAAAAGTTTTGCGCACATAAGCGCCTTGAAAATAAATACGCACATACCACGCGCAATGTTTTAGCGTTTCGATGCGCGAAATGCTCTTGGGATACTGCCCCCAAGTGCCCGCCGCCTTGCTTTTCGGCGGTTTTTTCTCGTCTTGCGATTCTGACACGTCGCTTTGTGGCTCTGATGCTTCGCTTTGTGGCTGCATTTCCATCATTTCCAAACCTTTCATGAAATCGTTTTTATTTTAACAATTTCGCGGCGCATGAAAATGACTTTTACTTCGTCACCAGATAATAAAGCACGTTTGGTTGCAAAGTCAGCGGCGCGGCCAAGAGCGATTTATCTTGCGGCAAAGCGTAGCCATTGAAGTCGAGCGGCGTGATTTTGAGTTGCGCGGCATCGGCGCGTTTAAAAGAAACGGTGCCCGCCAAATTTTTGATGACAAGCGGCGTGGCGCCGGTGTTTTTAATGTCGCGCGGGCCGGTTTCGCTGCTGGTTTCCCAACCGTAATTTTTCTCTTCCGACATCACTTGCACCAGCATTTTTTGCGAAGTTGACAGCGGCTGTGCGTCCAATGCCACAATGCTAATCGCGCCATAGTCGAGCGGGGTTTGAATGGTTACATCACCCAAATCAATGGCGCCGAGTTGCGCTAAAAATCCCGTCACGGCTTGCGCGCCGGGCGCGCGGCAAAAAACGGCGCCACGCCCGTAATCCCATGTCAATTCGCCCGTCGCGCTCTTGACGGTTTTGCTTTGGCGATCAATAAACGACCTCAAATCGGCGGCGCGGTCTTGGCCCTTGTCAAAAAGCAATTCGACGCGCCCGACAAGGGGCGCGAGTGGGTCAACGCCCGCAACTTTTTCGACGGGCGCGCTTTGGCCTTTTGGTAAATCGGCGGCGCGCAAGGCATCGAAATTTTGCGGCGCAGAAACCGGCGCGCCTTTTAAAGATAGCAACTCTTCGGGCGGCAAATGGGCTTCGACAACCGTTGGCGCCACTTGAATTAAAGCGCGGCGGAAGGCAAAGGCGATAGCGGGAAACTGGCCTTGCACGCTGGGCGTTTGAATCGAAAATTTGCGCAGCACATCGTCCCATGCGGGCGCGCCATCGGCGAAGAAAACAAAGGCATCGGAGCCTTGCAGCGAACCATAGGCGGCGCAAAGCAGCGGCATTTCGGCGCGAAAACGATTGGGCGGCGGCCAGTTGATTTCGGAAATCATCGAAGGCTTGCCGTTTTGCACATCGAAGATCGGCAAACCAAAATCGATTTCGCCTTTTTCGTTCTTGAAAAACAGCGCGCTGCGATCATCGTATTTATCGCCGGACGAAATCGAATAACCGGCGCGCGGGCCTTCGTGCGGGCCACCGAAATAGCCGTGCCTATCCATGAAATCGGCAGAAGCATTCGTCCATTTATCCAGCGGCCCCAGATATTGCGGGCTGGCAGTTGTCCAGTTCGAGGCGTAAACCGTGGCCTTGTAACCGAGGTCGTTTTTCAAAAACGCGAGGTGCTTTTCGTAGAACTCTTTCTGATTGAACGCCAAAAACGC
The DNA here is from genome assembly GCA_031372065.1 of Abditibacteriaceae bacterium. GTDB lineage: Bacteria > Armatimonadota > Abditibacteriia > Abditibacteriales > Abditibacteriaceae > DASWNL01. The sequence goes on from JANMKN010000300.1 coordinate 43,288, forward strand.
GGCGGTGTCTTGCGAGCGTAAATCGCGCTTGTTGAAGACTTCCCACAATTGCAGAAACCCGGCGCGATTTTGCGCGGGTTCATCGCCGCGCACTTTAGCGCCGCCCCATTTTTGCAGGGCGTTTTCGATGCTGCCGTATTTATTTTGGAGCCACGCGCCGAATTGCGTTTCGAGCGTGATTGTTTGATTTTCCGGCAAGGTTTCGTAAGGCTTGAACGTCCAGAAGAAATGCGATTCTTCGTTGACCAATTCACACATGGCAACGGCGGGTTCATTGCTTAAAGTTGCGCCGGTGTAGGGATTTTTGACCGCGAGAATGGCGCGCCACCAATTGCGATAGATTTCTTGAAACTGCGGGTTAAAATAAATTAAATCGAACGGCTTTTGCCCGTTTTTGTAGCCTGTAATCGGCGACTTTTCCAGTTCCATCCACAACGGAAAATAAATCGAAAGACACGAATAAATGCCTTCTTTTTTCAGCGCGGCGATGAAATAAAACAAATTGTCGCGCTCTTTTTCGTTGACTTTGGTGATGTCGCCCGTCTCGAAAACGCCGCCGTGAATTCGCACTAAATTGACGCCCATTTTGGCTTGCGTTCGCGCAAAACTATCAATCGTGGCGCGCGGCCAATTGATCGCTTCGTGGCCGACATTGACGCCCCAAAAACGCAAACGCTCACCGCTGCCACTATAAATAAATTCGCGCCCGCGCGCTTGGATAAAACCGTGTTCACCGGCGAATTTTTCGTTGAGATAACGCAAATCTATCGGCGATTCTCGAAACGTATCGGCGTCCGGCTCAAAAGGAAACCAGCCTTGCGGAGCGCGATTATATTTTTCGCCCGGCTTCATCTTGCCGCGCGGTTGAAAGGGCGCGGTGGTTAAAACGAAAGCATCAAAGGCCGCCGCGCCGTCTTTTTCGAGCAATTCGACGCGCAGCGTGTGTTTTCCCGCCGCGACTTTCTCATCGCCCGCGCCGACCCAGTTGGCGCCGACAAACTGGCGAATCGGCGCGTCATCAAGCAGCGCGATGTCTTTGCCGACTTCATGCCACGGCTTGTCATCAAGGCACCAGCGAAACGGGCCGTGTTTCCAAAATTTGCGCGCATAAAGCTGATAATCGCCCGCTTTGGGCAAGTTCACATCGTATTCGAGAAACAGATTTTTATCGCGCTTGCCATCGGCGCCAATCCACGCGCCGCCCGATAAAACATCGGCTTCCTGCACGCCATTGGGCATAAAGGAATGGCGTTGGGGAAAATCTGTGCGCTGCGGTTTTTCGCCTTCAATCCACACCCAATCATTTTGCGCCTGCGCCTTTTCCACGCCGCAACCCGACACCAGCAAAGCCAGCCCCAGCAGAAGTTTTTTCATGATGTGATTCCTGATGTTATGAAGACCACGCGCATAGGCCGAAAGTCGCACCAAAGCATAAACTAACGCCATGAAACGCCGCCCGTGGAAATTCGCGCTGTTACTTCTGGTGCCGCTGGCGCTGTATTTTTACATCGCCGAGCGCAATTCGTGGCGGCCTAAAACGATTCGAATCTACTCATTTGATCCGGTTTTTCTTGAGTTCTCGCCTGATGGCCGCACGCTCATTTTCGGAGATGGAGGTGAGTTTAATATTTATGTTTGTGATGTCGCCTTGCGGTCACAAAGAGTCATCCTCGAAGATGCCTACGCTCACTGTTTTATTGAAAATGGAAAATATTTAGCTGCTGTTGTAAGTGAATCAAACGAAAGTCGTGTGAAAATTTTTTCGATGCCAGATGGAGCAGAGATAGCTTCTGGACCGAAAAATTTCAGGCCTATAGGCACCTTAGCCGATGAATCTACAATTATCGGGCATATCCCGAATGAGGCCAATTATTGCACTCTTTACCGTTGGAATTGGCACTTTGATAGTAAGCCTCAGCCTTATAAGCGACTGACTCAACAACCCACACGTCGTCTACGGATTCTGGCCGATAAAACGACTTTGACTGACGGAGAACAGTTTTGGGATTTAGCCACCGGCAAATTGCGGTTTAAAAATAATTCATCCTTGCGGTATGAATTTGATAATGCATCCCGTTTCATGACTTCTCTTACGGCTGACCGAAAAACAGTGCAAATCTGGAATTGTAAAACGGGTAAAAAACAAAAGTCTATGCCTTTTAATTCGTTGATTCGTTTCGCTAAAGTTTCGCCCGACGGCACATTGTTAGCGGAAAGCAGTATGAAGCCCCAAGTGAATCTTTGGGATGTTCAAAGCGGAAAGGTAGTGCGCCAATTGGATTGGTCACAGGGTCATAATTATAGCGAGGCTTTTTCCTGTGATGGTCGCACCTTTGCCATAGCTGACCAGCAGGCTATTATTCACTTATGGCGCATTAAATGAGTTTGGGGCCGAATTCGCGGCGATTTGGCGCTTAAAAGCACCTGACACGCGCGTGTCAGGTGCTTTTCGTTGCTCAAAAGCACTTGTCACGCCCGTGAGAATGCCTTTAGACGCTTAAAAGCTGTCGTCACGGGCGTGAGAATGACTTTCGACGCTCAAAAGCTGTTGTCACGGGCGTGTCAGGTGCTTTTTGTTGCTCGAAAGCTGTTGGCACGGGCGTGAGAATGCCTTTAGACGCTTAAAAGTCATTCTCACGCCCGTGTCAGGTGTTTTTTGTTGCTCGAAAGTTGTTGATTGGCACCAATCAACAACTTTTAAGCCTCGTTTGGTGTTGATTTGCGCCAATCAACAACTTTCGAGGCTCGTTTGGTGCTGATTGGCGCAAATTAACAACTTTTAAGCCTCGTTTGGTGCTGATTGGCGCCAATCAACAACTTTAGACGCTCGTTTGGTGGTTATTGGGGCAAAACAGGTGATTTTTTGTGGGCGAAAGTTGTTGTTTTGAGCCAATCAAATACTTTTGCTCGCTT
>JANMKN010000311.1:0-27072 GCA_031372065.1 Abditibacteriaceae bacterium
GGGCAAGGCGCTTGCTTTGGCGCCAAAAAGCGCTGAAATCGAAAGTTTGCATGGCATTCTCGAAAGCAAGCGCGCCAATAGCGAAGCGGCGATTAAACAATTCAAACACGCCGTCGAAATGCAAACGGACGATTTATGGAATCTTTCGCTTTTAGCCGAGGAACTGCAACGCGCCGAAAACTTAGCCGAAGCCGCCAAAGTGCGCGACGAAATTCTGAAAAAAGCGCCAGAAAACTTAGTTGCGCACCTCGAACGCGCCAAATTAGCCGCGAAAATGAACGATGCGGCGGAACTCAAAAAGCAAATCGCGTGGCTCGAAAACCAACAAACTAAATGGACGGATTTAGCGCGCGAAACCTTTGGTGATTTGAAAAAACCGGGCGCCACGGCGCCGATTGCCACCATTCGACTTGATAATGTGTTGCGCGGCGAAGAACGCTATCGCCTTGACCGCGCGCTTTTGGCCTCGCCCGATAACCAACTCGGACAGCCCGTTGACCACTTTCTTTCGATGCCCACGCCTACCGGCGCGCCCGAAGCGCCGGATATGCAAATCACCTTCGCGCCGCAAGCCATAAATGCGCCCGGCAAGTGGCAAAAAGCGCAAGTTTATTTAGCCGATGGCGAGAAAACGCCCGATGCCGTTTTGCTGCGCGATAACGAATGGCGCTTGGCCTCGTCCGCGAAAGTGAATCCCTTTCCCGGCACGCCCGGCGCGGCTTTGAACATTGATTTCGATTACGATTTTAAAAACGATTTAGCTTTCGCGGGCAGCAAAGGTTTTCGCTTGTGGCACGCCGACGAAAACGGTTTCAGCGACGTAACCGCCAAAACCAAACTGCTGCCGGAAATTACGAACGGCGACTTCACCGGCGCGTGGGCCACCGACATCGAAATGGACGGCGACCTCGATATTGTTTTGGCTGCGCCAAATGACACGCCTGTTTTGCGCAACAACGGCGACGGCACTTTTAAGGTGCTTCATCCCTTCGGCAAAATCGGCGGCGTAAAAGATTTCGCATGGGGCGACCTTGATGATGATGGCGACCCCGATGCCGTTATCGCGGCGGACGGAATGGGAGTCTGTTTCAATGAACGGTCAGGCCAATTTAAATCAATTGAACCTGCGGATGTTCACGACGGTGTGGCATTTGATATTGCCGATTCCAACCGCGACGGAGAAATGGAAACGCTGGCAGCGGCGGCGCGTGGCCCATTTACTGCTTTTACTTTTGAAGATGGTAAATGGAAAAGCGACGAAATTTTGGGCAAAGACACGCCCAAACAAGACGAGCGCGTTTTTACCGAAGATTTGGACAACAACGGCGCGGTTGATGTAATTCTCAGCGGCCCCAATAGCACGCAAACTTATTTAGGTGCCCCCGAAGGTTTCGCAGCGATGGAAAAGCCGCTGGATGTGCCCGTTTTTGGCACTGCCGACATTAATAAAGATGGCCGTCTTGATTTGTTGTCACTCGATAAAAACAGTGCGCCGCAATGGTTGATTAACAAGGGCAGCAAGGATTATCACTGGCTTAATTTGCGTCCGATGGCACAGTCGGGCAACGTCAAGGGCGACGGGCGTATCAACTCGTTTGGCATCGGCGGCGATATATCAGTGCGCGCCGGATTGCTGTATCAAAAGCAAGTCATCAAAGCACCGGTTGTGCATTTTGGGCTGGGCAAAAAAGAACTGGTCGAAATCGCGCGCATTGTGTGGCCCAACGGCGACGCGCGTGCTGAATTCGAATTGAAAGGCGACAAGGACATCGCGGCGGTGCAGCGTTTAACCGGCTCGTGCCCTTATCTTTTTGCATGGGATGGCACCAAAATGAGTTTCATCACCGATTGCATCTGGCGCTCGCCGCTCGGCCTCAAAATCAACGCGCAAGACACGGCGGGCGCCATGCAAACCGAAGACTGGCTCAAATTGCGCGGCGACCAATTAAAGCCCAAAGACGGCCTGCTCAATCTCAATATCACAGCGGAATTGTGGGAAACACACTTCTTCGATCATCTGGGTTTGATGAGCGTTGACCATCCGCAAGGCACCGAAATTTGGGTTGATGAACGACTCGCTTTTCCGCAGCCGCCGTTGCAGGTTTACGCCTCGAAAGCGCCGGTTGCGGTTAAAGCGTGGGACGATAAAGGCAACGATGTTTCGGACATTCTTAAAGCGCGCGACAATAAATATCTCGACAACTTCGGGCGCGGCCAATATCAAGGCGTGACACGCGATCACTGGGTCGAAATCGAACTGCCTAAATCAGTTTTGCCGTTGAGGAAAGTTGTTGGATTTGTGCCGGTTTACCTTATCGCGCAAGGTTGGATTCATCCGACAGACTCTTCAATTAACGTCGCCATCGGGCAAAATGGGCACAACCCGCCGCAAGGTCTGAGTCTTGAAGTTCAAAACCCCAAAGGCAAATGGGAAGTCGCCAAGCCGGGGCTTGGTTTTCCCGAAGGCAAAATTAAAACTGTGGTCATTCGTTTGGATGATTTGGTGATGTGGCATCAGAATCGCGTTCGTTTGCGCACTAATTTGGAGATTTATTGGGATTCCATCGCGGTTGCCGAAGGCGTAAAAGCGCCGCTCAAAACGCAGCGTTTGAAAATGCAGCGAGCCGACTTGCGTTATCGCGGCTTTAGCGAAATCAAAGCCGCCGATGCCTCGTCGCCGGAATTGCCGACTTCGTATGACAAAATCCACACCACAACCCAAAAGTGGCGCGATTTAACGGGTTATTACACGCGCTTTGGCGATGTGAAGCCACTGCTGCAAGGCGTAGATGATCGTTACGTCATTATGAACGCGGGCGATGAAATGCAATTGTCTTTTAACAATCCGGCGCCGCCGCCTACCGGTTTTGTGCGCGATTGGGTAATGATTGGCGATGGTTGGGTCAAAGACGGCAATTTCAACACGACATGGAGCAAAACCGTGATTCCTTTGCCATTGCACAACCGTCCCGATTACACCAAAGCGCCCACAGATTTGTGGCATGATCCGGTTTATTTGGGGCACAAAGCCGATTGGCAAACTTATCACACGCGTTTTGTGGCGCCGGAAGTTTTCCAAAAGGCGTTACGCCCGCGCCTTTCGCGGGCACAATAGAAAGTAGAAATGAAGAAGACTCAACCATTTGTCGCCGTGTTTTTCGTGTGTTTATTAGCCACGGCTTACGCGCTCAATAAAATCCACAGCGGCCCGTCGGATGATCGCAATCGCGAGCAAAAACCGCGAAGTTTAGGAGCGAAAATGCGCGAAAACGCCGTTTCGCGCTACGGTTTGGCGTTTGAAGAAGTTTCGCTGCAAGCGGGCGTGGATTTTGAACATCAAGCGCCAAAACTGGACCAAAAATTGGCGCCCATCATGCCGCAAATCGCTTCGATGGGCGCGGGCGTCGCCGTTTGCGACTTCGACCGCGATGGATGGGACGATTTTTATGCGACCAACAGCGCCGTCGGTTCGCAAAACCGCTTGTATCGCAACCGGCACGATGGCACGTTTGAAGACGTGGCCGCAAAACTCGGCGTGGCTGACTTAAACCGCCAAGGCAGCGGAGCTTCGATGGGCGCCGTGTGGGGCGATTACGATAACGATGGCTGGGACGATTTGCTGATTTACAAATGGGGCAAGCCCGAATTGTGGCACAACGAGGCCGGAAAAAGTTTTCAAAACGTCACTGATAAAGCCAATTTGCCGCGCTGGGTCAATGCCAACAACGCGATTTGGTTCGATTATGACCGCGATGGAAAACTGGATATTTTCATCGGCGGCTATTACCGCGAAGATATTGATTTGTGGAATTTGAAAAGCACCGACATCATGCCGGAAAGTTTTGAATACGCGCAAAACGGCGGGCGCAAATATCTGCTGCGTGGACGCGGCGACGGCACTTTTGAAGATGTCACAAAACAAGCCGGATTAGAATCGCGGCGCTGGGCTTTGGGCGCTGTAGCAGGTGATTTTCGCGGCACCGGCTACCCCGATTTAGTGATTGCCAACGATTACGGCATCACGGAATTTTTCGCCAACACCAAAGGGCATTTTCAAGAAATCGGGCGGCAGGTCGGCATCGGTTTCGCGCCCAAAAGCGGCATGAACGCCTGCGCGGGCGACGTTTTAAATACCGGCACGCAAGCGATTTATATTTCCAACATTACCGAGCCGAATATTTTAAATCAGCGCAACAATTTATGGGTGCCGCGCGAAGGTTTGAAAGCGGGCAACGTGCGCTATGACAACCTCGCTGATAACATGGGCGTGGGCGATGGCGGCTGGAGCTTCGGCGCGGTTTTTGGCGATTTCAACAACGATGGTGCGCAGGATTTGTATTGCACCAACGGTTTCATTTCGGCAGACCGCCAGAAAACTTACTGGTATGACTACTCGAAAATTACCGGCGCCAACACTGCAATTATCCGCGATGCCAAAAACTGGCCGGCGATGAATGGCAACAGCTTATCCGGTTTTCAAACCAAGCGACTTTGGCTCAACGATAGCCTTGGTTCGTTCAAAGAAGTGGCGCAAAATATCGGCGTGACCGACAAATTCGATGGCCGCGCTGCTGTAACCGCCGATTTGTGGAATCGCGGCACCTTGGATTTAATCGTCGCCAACCAAGAAGGCCCGCTGCTGATTTATAAAAACAGCGTCACACCGGAACATAAGTGGATTCAATTCGATTTGCGCGGGCAGGGCAGCAACCGCGACGCCATTGGCGCTGCGGTAACGCTGTTTTGGGACGGCAAAAAGCAACTGCAAACTATCACCGGCGGCGAAGGTTTTTGCGCGCAAAAAATGCATCGCTTGCATTTTGGTTTGGGCAAAACCGCCAAACTCGAAAAAGCCATTGTGCGTTGGCCGTCGGGCGCAGTGCAAACTGTGACAAACCTGAAAACCAACGCCATTAACAGCATCACCGAGGCCGGAAAAGCCGCACCCGTTTCCACAGGAGGCAAACAGTCCGTATGATTTCAGAAACCGCCGTGCCGAATACAACGAATGCCAAAGCGCCGTCCGTTGCCGTTGAAACAGTGCCTAAAACACGAAAATTCGATCAGCGTTACGTCGCGCCGATTATCGTGACGTGCTTGCTTATCGCCAGCCAATCGCAGTTTGGCGTGTTGAATTTGAAATTCACGCTCTCAGCGATTTTTACGGCGATTGTTTGCGAAATTGTTCTCTCGAAAATCACGACGGGTAAGTTTCCGCACTTGGCGAGCGCTTATATTTCGGGCATTAGCGTGGGGATTCTGATTCACACGCAGTTTTTCTGGCCTTTTATGGTCTGCGCGGCCATTTCCATCACCTCAAAATACGTTTTGCGCTGGCAGGGCCGTCATTTATGGAATCCGTCGAACTTTGGCATCTGCGCTATGCTGATTTTGGCGCACGAAAACACCGCAACGTTGATGCAGCAATGGGACAATCGCAATTACGCGATTTATTTAATCTGGCTGGTCGGCGCCTTCACCATTTATCGTTTGAAGCGCTTTCATATTTGCGCCACTTATATTGCGGCGTTTTTGTTTTACGCGTTTGTGCGCGCCCGTTTTTCGCCGCTGGGCCTGATGGGCGGCGAATCGCTGTTGAACGCGTTTTGGGCCGAAGCCGGGCCGATTACCGGGCCGATGTATCAGCTTTTCATTTTCTTCATGATAACCGACCCAAAAACCACCGTTGGCACCAAACGCGGCCAAATGATTGTGGCTTTTGCCGTCGCGACGATGGAAATGCTGATTCGCACTTTAGCCAACAACGCAGGCGCTTTTGCGGATACTAATTTTTACAGCTTCATTATTAATTTGGGCATTCACGCGCCGTATTTTTCTTTGTTTCTTGCGGGGCCGTTGGCGAATGTGCTTGAAATTGCCGGACGCAAAGCGGCGATAAAAATCGTGGTTGTCGAAAGTCCGTCCACGGTTTCGGCAGCTTAGAACCAGTTTGCAAAGTCGCTTATAGCGATTCTGCAAACTGATTCTAAGCCTCTCTCATCATAAAACGGCATCATAAAATAATTTATAAATTGAATTTTCAATTTATAAAAACGCTTTCGTCATTTATAAATTGAATTTTATAAGTTTAAAATTGACTCGTGTAAATTATTTAACCGAAAAATAAATTATAAAAACGAATTTATAATTTATGAAAGCGTTTTTATAAACGGGTTTTGTAAAATAATAAGTTTCGTTTACGCTGTAAAAACTTATGCAAGCACAAAGAAATGGATTTGAGCGATGATTTGAAAGATACACAATGCATTGTGGACGTTTGCGACGAGAATCCAACGTTGGTTGTGGGCGCCGATGACAAAGCCGTTACCAAAGCAGACATAGAATCGGGTTGATTCTTGTTGGTGTTGAGCGCACCGATTGGAAGAGGGCGCAAGCAGCGGGGCTTGTTTGGCACCGCGCTAACGCTTGGGGTTCGTTTAACTGTGTAACTCCTATTTTATTATGAGTTATAATTAGGCTGATTCACCGTTCAATTGCCTCATTTTCGTTTAGGAGATATTGTTATGCGTTTGCGGAAAGCGTTATTTTCTCTTTGGTTTTTGCTGGTCTGCGTTTTAGTTTGTCATCAAGCAGCCTTTTGCGCGCCAGCGGCAACGGCCACCGTTTTGGCGGCTTCGGGCACGTTGAACGTGCAACGCATCGGGCAAAAGCAAGTGGTGGCGCTTCCCGTTCGTGCTGCTTTGCACAACGGCGACATCGTTTCTACGGGGGCGAACGGGCGAGCGAATTTGCTGTTTAATGACGGTTCGCGCGCCATACTGCGCGAGAATTCGCGTCTTGAAATTACCTCGCCCGCTGTGCCCAAACAAGGCACCAGTTTGTTTCGCGCGTTGCTTGGCGGCATTTGGTCGCGCTTGCGGCCCGGACGCGGTGCCAAAACCGTTTTTACCAATCTTGTGGTGCGTGGCACCGAGTTTTATATTGATGTCGCTGCCGATGGAACTACCACGCTGACCGTTTTGGATGGCACGGTGGATTTTTCCAATAAATTCGGTGCTGTAGCCGTGAATGCCGCGCAGCAAAGCGTCGCCGAACCGGGCAAAGCGCCGACGATTCCCATCACGATTGCCACACCCGGCCTGATTGTCGAATGGACGCAAGATATTGATTTTGCCGCCGTGCCACGCGAAAAATTCTGGACAACCAGCGATAATACTGTTGCTTTGCGCAACTCAACACAATTGCGCGCCGCCAACGCCAACGCGATGCAAATCGGCGAAGCGCTCTTCGATGCAGGCGACGCCCAAGGCGCTTTAGCGCAATTCGCCGCGCCGGACGCCAATTCTCAATTGCATCGCGGCTACGCTTTGTTGAAATTAGCGCGATTAGACGAAGCCGAAACTTCATTTCGCGGCGCTGTGGCCGATGGCGCTTTTGCAGAAGCAGCGCGCGTTGGCTTGGCGTGGACGATGTTGGAACGCAACAAACCGCAACAAGCGCGCGATTTTGCCGCGCCCGTTGTGCAAGCCAACGGCGCCAATTCCGAAGCGCGTATTGCTTTGGCCGTTGCGTTAATGCGTTCTCCTCAAGTCGAAGGGCAAGACAATTTGCAAGCCGCCGTTGACCAATTAAAAGCGGCCACAACCGGCGCGGAAAATTGGCGTTATCAGGCGCACGCGTGGCTGGCGGCGGCGTATTTGGCGCAAGGGAAAACCGAAGAAGCGCAACGCGAAGCCGAATCTGCCGCGCAGATGGCGCCGTCTTCGATTTTGGCGCAGTCGCAGTTGGCACAAGTTAGTTTTTTCAACAATCAAACCGCACAAGCCTTGCGCGCCGCCAAACGTGTGGCGGCTTTGGATAATGAATCGCCGGGCGGACAAATGGCCTTAGCGCAAGCAAATTTGGCCGCCGGACGCATAGACGACGCGGCTTCGGCAGCGGCGCGGGCTGTGGCACTCGATAGCAAATCGCCGCAAGCGAATTATCTTTTGGGCGTTGCCGATGCCGCGCGCCGCGATTACCGCCACGCGATTTCCTCCTTGCGCACTTCTCTGCAATTGGCGCCCGAATTTTATCCGGCGCTCAACGCTTTGGCCCGCGTTTATGTGCGCGCCGGACGAGAGAAAGAAGCCTCTACTTTGTTGGCGCAATACGAAAATCGCCCTGAAAACGCGCAGATTTTAGCGGCGCGCGGCGAATATTACTACAACACCGGCCAATACAAAAAAGCCTTGGCCGATTATCGCCGCGCTTTGGAACTCAACCCCGGCAGCGCCCTGACATGGGCCAATGCCGCCCGCACCGCCATTGACGACAACCAACTTTCCGAAGCCATTAGCGCCGGCCAACAAGCCGTCAAATTAGCCCCCGATGTCGGCGCCTACCATTCGATTTTAGGTTTGGCTTATCGCTTTAGTCGGTTGCAAGGACAAGCAGAGCGCTCGTATCGAACGGCTCTAACGCTTGACCCCAACAACGCTTTGGCGTTGGTTGAGTTGGGTTTTTTGCAAAATGATGGCGATCCTCGGATTACAGAACGCACAAATACTTTGGCTTTCTTACAAGGCTTTTTGCTTGATCCGGCAATATCAAGCGAACTGTTACGTCGTGGGCAAACTACGGAAATTACTCCGCAGGGTGGGCCGGATAATCAACGTTATGCCGGTATGCATCGCGTTACGGGCAAGGATGGGAATTTTAACTTTCATTTGCAGGGTTTTTCAAGCAAGGATGATGGCGACGTGCCCAATGCGAAATTCAACAGAGCCGTGATACAGCAAAATTCAACTTATCAGGCTAATGCGCGCACCACTGTTTTTTCGCATTATCTACAGCGGCGTGACACATTTGGTTTGGCTGGTTCGTTAGCAAATTCGGTTAATGATGACAGAGGTGATTTCGGTTTTCACGAAGGGGTGATAGCTACACGGTATCGGTTCGGCAGCGCCAATTTGTGGGCCGGAGTGTTTGCCAGTTCACAGAAAGAAAATCGCCTCAATCCCAATGGGGATTATTCCTTTATTGTTCCCTTACGTGGTGGTTTGAGCCTTAATGCTCCGGCATTACAGGTTCAAACCAAGTCGGATACTTTCAGTCCGGAACTGCGTTTTGATTACACGTTGGGAAATAATCCGGGACGTCCCCGTTTGTTGACTTTGGGCTACGCACGCCCTAATACGCAGACTGATGTCACAAGTAATCTTTCGGTGCCACCACGCAATCCTTCGCGTCCGCCACTGGCTGGCACCCTCTTTCAAACTTTGGATTCTCCGGTGCGCCGCCTCTATATGCAGTGGGATGGACGCATTAACGAGAATTTTAGTCTGACTGCCCAAGTTCGCCACGAACGGCAAGCACAACTTTTTACTCAAAAAGGAAAGCTGATACAGGGTGGATTTGAATTGCCTCTGGATACTGATCCACAAAGTTCTGCACCGTCACGCATTCTGCCAAGTTTGATAGCTAACTACCGGAGTGGTAGGAGTAACAACTTTCGTTTTATGGCAAAACGTCGTATGACAGATTTCACAAGCAGCGTTTTTGCTCCGATTGGCACCTTGTTAGAAGTAGAAAACGATGTCTCTCCGACTGGGTTTGCCAATCCTGTGCGCAACGGAGATTTGCATCAACTTGAATTGGATGCCGAGCATTATTATGGCCGAGGCGGTTTGGCGAAGTTATTTATGTTCCACACGACGGGCCGTAATGTAACATATGATTTCAGCCAGTTTATCAATACCTCTGACTTGGCTCGCAGCGGCGCACCAATTCCCAATGCTCTCGAATTTGACAATCTACGACGTAGCGGTATAGGATTACGAATCGAACAACAGATTCGGCATGGCTTGTTTTTTCAGGCAGCGCATACACACAGCCGAACAACAGGCGCCGCCACTTTGTTTGATCCGCAAACGGGTGATTTGATACCAGCGATTTACAACGGACAAGCAGCGCCTTATCATCCCAATGACATTTCATCGCTGGGTTTGCAATATATAGCGCCTACAGGTTTGAAAATGGGGGCTAACCTCAAATATTCTGGGGCTTATTTTGCTGATTTAAATGATCCTGCCGCAACAACAAGGCCACGCGTTGGCGGCTCAACAACCGTAGACTTCCTGCTGGCTCACGAACCCTCGCCGCGTGCCGAATTATTTCTTCAGGTGTTAAACGCATTCGACAAACGCCGCTTTGTTTTCAATGGCGTTCCGTTGCAGGGACGGCGCATAATATTGGGAGCGACGAGGCGTTTTTAATCCGATGCAATAGAAAAGGCACAGCATATAAAAATGCTGTGCCTTTTCCTTATTGGGTGCCCTTTGCTACTTGATTAGGTTGTAGCATTTTGCGGTGACATCACACGTCACAGCAGGCCATGTGTGCGTGTAAACGGTGGTGTTGTGGATTTTGGTGGTAAATCCATTAGCCCCGTTAATGCTATCTGCAATAATCATATTAAAGGTTTCACCAGTCGCAGGAAAGCCGGGAGAAGTAGTTGTGTTCACTGTAACTTTAGCACCGTTAATGGTCAATGTGCCTCCGACATCAAGATGACCATAATTACTGGCATTAATGTATTCAACAACTTGTCCTGTGGAGTTACCCAAATTTCCTGTCACTGTGATAACGCCAGTTGGCTGACTGGAAGTCACGAAAAAGTCCAAAGCGTTAATTGAATTGGAATTGCGAGATATCGGCATGAAAACAGGCCTGAATTCAGGATCGTTTAAGATGATTATGCCATCGTTGGTTACATCACCATGAATTACCCCAAAACCTGTGATGACGCCGTTCACCTCTCTCCCGTCAGGAAGAACAGAATGCTTATTCATCGCTTTGAAACCAGCATTTTTATAATCCTTTTTGTTTCTGGAGGCTTTGGGATTAGCCAGTATCAATTGCCCATAATTGTCGAAATTTCCGGTTCCATCAACATTGCCTTCGTAAAATAAAGTTAGGCCCCGGTTTAAAAACTTATTTACTTTTATTGATTTGGTGTCGCCTCCTGTAAAAACCGCAAATGCACCTTCGTGAATTTCAATGGCATCTGCTTCGATGTCACTACTGCTATCCACTGTCAAAATGGCTTTTTGGTTGCGTCCGGGCTTAAGTATGATTTTACCTTTGCCTTTAATCTTGGCTTGAGAAATCTTCAGATTTCCGTTCCGAACCTCAATGCTGCAATTGTCACAGATGGCATTATCAAGCCCATCTACGTTTAATTCTTCACCCGCTTCGATGATAAGATCGTTTTTTCCGTTCGCATCGGGCAACTTAACCGCTTTGCGTAATACCGCCTTGGGTTGAAATTTGGCAAAATCGCCAACCCTGTCCAAGAGGCTGGAAAGCAAGGGACTACCATTAACATTCAATGTGGATGGAATGTTTGAAGCGGAACGGCTTTGAGCTAAACAAGGCCGCGATATGTCACATAACACCCCGCTGACCAACATAAAAGTCATTGCGACACCCACGACAGGAAGGCGGTTTGAACGGATCGGCGATACCTTTGACATTGTGATTCCCCTTAAACGTGATGGATTTGCGATCAATACGCTCACTTTGAGCTACGATCGTCGCAGAAATTATAACGCATTTTCTGTGAAAGGTGTTATTATTTGAGAAGGAAAATATTCTGCTCATGTGGAAACTCAAAAGTGACAATGAACCGGCCTCGTTGAAGCAAAGATGGCAAAAGGTGCGGCGGCGGGCGTTGATTCATACGGCGCTTATCGCTTTGGGTTTGGGCTTTGGCTTTTATTTTCTGGGCAGCAGTCAGATTGCGCTGTTGGAACGGCAAGCCTTCGGATTAAAATCGCATTTGTTTGCCATTTGGCATCAAGAGGCGTTTAAGGCGGCGCGTGACAAAATTGTGCTGGTCACCCTTGATGAAAACACGCTGAAGTCGGATTTATTCAAAGAAAAAGTGACTTCGCCGTTGCCGCGCCGTTATCACGCGCGCGTTATCCGCGAGCTAAAACGTTTGGGTGCCAGAGGCATTGTTTTCGACCTTGCTTTCGATGAGGCTACCACCGATGACGTGCCGTTAATTGAGGCGGCGCGCGATTTTAAGCGCATTGTCTGGGCGACATACTGGCAACCGGAGACGGCTGATTTGCGCGCTAAAATGGTTTTTCCAATTCCGGCGCTGGCGAAAATCGGCCTTTGCGGCCATCCGCGCATTCCCAATTCCAGCGACAGTTTTGAAGATGAAGCGCATCCTAATACTGACCGCATGGAAGTCTTTGTGCCGACAGAACGCGGCCCTTTAGCTGCCTTAAGTGTGCAAGCCGCGCGATTGATAACCAAAGAGCCAGCGAAACTCGAAGAAAGCGCTGGCATTTTAAAACTGGGCACCCGCCGTTTGTCTTTGGACGAAAACGGCGAATTTCGCATTATTTTTTCCGCCGCGCCCAAAGAAGGATTTCCTTTTATTCCTTACGAAGAAGTGTGGAATGGCGTGCAAAATAATGTCGCTTTGAGCGATGGAACGCTTTTTAAGGATCGCATCGTCTTTATTGGTGATACCTCCGAACTCAACAAGGATATCGGTTACACGCCCAATGGGCGCATGAGTGGCGTGGAAATTCATGCTCATGCTCTGGCGACGTTGCTGCAAAATAATCTGGTGCATGATGCAAGGCCCTCGTTCAATGGCGCGCTGGTTATCCTGATGGTTATTGGTTTTTGGGTCATCACTTTATTGGTGCCGATGCGCTTTTACTTGCCCACAGTAGGCGTGTCGGTGCTGGCTTTTACGGCGTTCAATCTGTGGGTGTTTCTCGCTGACAGTCTGAATATCGCTTTGGTGGCGCCCGCCGCAAGTGCGCTCCTCATTTCGCTGCTGGTTCTCTCGGAACGCGGTTGGACAACCGAAGGCGAAAGCCGCCGACTGAATACGGTTTTGGATCAGTATGTTAGCCCGCAAGTGGCGCAAAGTGGCGCGCCGCGCGGCGAAGTGACGCTGGTATTCACCGATATAGAAGGCTCGTCGGCGATGAGCGAAAAATTTGGCGCGGCGTTTGAAAGGGCGCGCGACGCGCATTTTGAATTGCTGCGCGAGGCGGCCAAGAAATGGAATGGTTTTGAAGTGGAAACAGCGGGCGATAGTTTGTTTGTGGTTTTTGCTGACTCCGCCGATGCTGTGCGGTTTGCGGTTTCTGGACAGTTGGCTTTAAAAAATCATCGCTGGCCTTCGTTTTTGCGCGAACAGCATGGCGATGACAAAAAATGGAGCGGCGGCGATTTGCCAGTGCGAATGGGAATCCATACAGGCAGGCCGTTTATTCGTCTTGATCGCAATCGCCTGACTTATCGCGGCCCGGCGACGAATCGTGCCTCGCGGGTTATGGGCGCCGGGCACGGCGGGCAGATTTTACTCTCGCAAACGGCCAGAGAAAAAGTCGGCGAATCGTTAAAAGCCGATTCCCAATTTGCCGGTGTGTGGTATTTAAAGCGCGGCGAGTATCAATTTAAAGGCATCGGTCAGGAAAGTTTATGGGAAGCCTGCCATGCCGATATATTCGACCCGCCGCCTCGCCCTTTGCGTGATGAAATCGTGGGAAGTCTCCAAAATTCAGAAAATCCAGTGACGCTGGATGATTGATTCTCTGAAAGAGGTCAAGAACGCCCGCTTGAGTGTTTGACGGCGCTGGTGCTTTTGGGGACAATTGAATGCGGCTTTTGCACCAAACATTTCCCTTTGGGTTGAGGTATTTCAGGTTGAACATTTTTACGCATCCACGTTTTCGCGTGGGCTGGCTTCTTATTGCTGTCTCAACGATTAGCTCGTTGGGTTGGACACTGGTGCGTTGGGCCTATGAAAATACGCTGACCGCCGCGCAGATTACAGTAGATTATGACGACACCAAAACTATGGCCGATGCCTATCAGGTGTCGCACACCGCTTTATTAAAGCGATTGCAGCAAAACGGCGTGTCCAGCGTGGCGATTTATCAACTTTCGCTGGCGAACCTGCGCGATAACGGCCTTATTGTCATTCAAAGTCGCGCCGAAGCGGAAGAATCTTATCCCAACCTAAACTGGAAAAAGTATCCGCTCGCCTATCGCTATTTAGTGACGGCCAACGCTGGCAACAGCGAAATGTTGCCGCAGATTTACGAGCATCTCAAAGAGCAAGCACAACCGAGTTTGCGACCGAAAATTCTTTTGTTGCGAGCCTCGCAACTGACTGATGTAAAGGCAGGCAAGAAAGCGCAGTTGCCGCTTTCTGGTCTCTTGATTCCCGCTTCGCGTCAAATCCTTTACGATGCCCGCGTGGGCTTTGATATTTCACAGGTCGCTACTATCAAAGCGGCTGGTTTAAGTGTGGTGGCGCGCTTGCCAAACACCTTGAACATGAATTTTGATCGTCTATGCCATCGCTTAGACGAAGCAAAAGCCGTCGGCGCGCATCTCATTATTTTTGCAGAAGACGAAGTGTTGGGTTACCAAACCCTGATTCCGATGGTGTCGCGCGAATTGAAAAAACGCGATATGGTTTTCGGTGCTATTGAGTTTTCCAAGCAGCGCGGTTTGGAAGACATGATGAAACGCAGCGATGGAATGCTGGTGCGCGTGCATAGTGTTTCGGGCGATGAAGCCGCTAAAGCCAAACGCGAAGTGTTGGTCGAACGCTATGTGCGCGCTATCAAAGAACGGAATATTCGTGTGGCTTATGTTCGTTTGTTTCCTCAGTTTAAAGGCGAATGGGAAATCGAACCTAAAGTTCAGGCTTCCAAAGAAGGAATGGTGCAAGTCGCCCCCGACAAGGCCGAAACCGCATTGAGCATCCTCAAGAAAGAAGACGCTCTCACGCAAAATATCAGCATTATCCAACAGATTTCCAGAGAATTAAAGCGCCCCCCGCTGCCGTTTGCCACCTTTTTGCGTCCCGGCATGATTATGGCCGAAGCACAGTCCTTTCGCGATTTTCCTGCCGCTTATTTAAGCCGTGATCGCGTTGATGCGGAAGATTCCAAAATTCTCCTTTATTGCATGAGATTTTTTGGCGGACTGGGCGCGGTGGGCGCCTTTCTGCTGCTGCTGCAATTGCTATGTGATATATCGCACCGCCAGCATTGGATGATTCTCATGCTGGGTGTGATCGCCTGTGCCGCGTTGGCTGTGTCCGCTGGTATTGGTGCCAGATTGCTGGCTTTGGGCGTGGGAACTTTAATGACCCCGGTGGCCCTCTTGTGGGGCGGTCTGGCAGATGCTTGGGACACATGGCGAACCGAAGAAGCCGATTCGCCAGATTCATTTGCCGCAGAGATTTCACGCCCGGCGATTTTGCGCGCCGGTTTTTCGGCGTTAATTTGCACTTCGCTCTTGACCTTGTGCGGCGGCTTGATGACGGTAGCTTTGCTCAACAGGTGGACTTACATGAGCAAAGCCGATGAATATCTTGGTGAAAAGGCGACGCAGCTTTTTCCGTTGCTTTTAGTCAGTGTAATAATGGCGGGCAAGATATTTCCGCGCCGCGTTTTGCAGCATGGTGCTTTGGCCGCGCGCCAAAAAGCGATGGCGCAAGTGCGCTCGTTTTTGGACAGTCCGTTCACTGTTCGTTATCTGGTCATCGGGCTGGGCGTGCTTATGGCCGGTTTTATCTGGATTGCGCGCACCGGCAACGATAGTGGCATGGATATTTCGCCTTTGGAACTCAAAATGCGCGCTGTGCTGGAAACCACTTTGATAACGCGGCCTCGCACCAAAGAATTGTTCATCGGCAATCCGGCGCTGATTTTAGCGGTATATTTTGCCATGAAGCGCCGTTGGAGTTTGTTTTTAGGCGCGGCTTTGGCGGCGACAATCGGGCAGGCCGATTTGTATAACACGATGTGCCATATTCACACGCCGTTGTTTTACTCGCTGTTGCGGTCATTTCATGCGGTGTGGATTGGTGGCATTTTAGGTTGGCTGGCAGTCATAGCCTTCGATTTTTGGATGAAACATTTCGTGCCACGACCACCCAATAATTGGAAGGCAAATGAGTCTTCTAATGTTTCCCGCGTTGTCAAAGCGTTGCCGGAACCTGCGGGGAACAAGGCCGATGATGGGGCTGAATCTCCAGCCTAAGTTTCGCTTCGTAGAATTTCGGCGCAATTATGAGCTTTTTGCTGGTGGTAGATGACAACGATGACTTGCGTATGGTGGTCGCGCATATGCTGCGGCTGGCTGGACACGAAGTCATGGAGGCATCTGATGGCAAAGCAGCCTTGGCTGCCATCGAAAATCGTGAACCCGATCTGCTGGTTTTAGATTTGTGGATGCCGCACATGAGCGGCCTCGAACTGTGCGCCTTGCTGAAAAGCAATCCTTTTACGGCGCGCATTCCAGTTCTAATGCTGACCGCGCAAAGCGATTTAGCCCATAAGATTCAAGGTTTTCAAGCCGGCGCCGACGATTATCTGCCCAAGCCCTTTGAACCCTTGGAATTGAAAGCACGCGTGCAAGCGCTTTTGCGTTTGGTGCAGCGCGAAAGCCAGCGCAATCCATCCAGCGGTCTGCCCGGCGGACGCGCCATTGAAGAAGAGATTGCCCGTCGCGTAAATGCAACCAATGGCGCCGCGTTTGGCGTGATTTATTTCGATCTCGACCACTTTAAACCCTACGCGGATACCTTTGGTTTTGCCGTCGCCGATGCCACTATTACGGCCACCGGCGAAGCGTTGCGGCGCGCGTTGGAGCGTAGCGGCGTGCCAAGCGATTTTGCCGGACACATTGGCGGCGATGATTTTATTGTTGTTACTTCGACTGAGACCGCCGCAAAGGTCGCTGAAGCGGCGGCTCAAGAGTTTCAAGCGGCTGTTGCGGCCATTGTAGGCAGCGAAACAGCCTCAAAGGGCGTTTTTCGCTCGCAAGATCGCGAAGGGCGCGAGCGTGAATTTTCTTTAGCGCGAATGTCTGCCGTGATTTTGTTGGTCGAACCTGAAAAGTATCAATCGCTGACACATTTGGGGCGCCGCGCTGCCGAATTAAAGCAACAAATAAAATCGCAAGGCTCCGGCTCCATCATTGTGATGCCGTTGTGACTTGTGGTGCTGTTGTAACTTAAGGAAGCTGAATATTATGATTCCACGCATTCAAACCACAGTGGTTGGCAGTTACCCCGTGCCGGATTGGTTGCCGGTTTTGCCTTCAGAGCAGTCGCTGATTGATGCCACGCGTGTCGTTTTTGGCATTCAAGAGAATGCGGGCATTGATGTGGTCGTTGACGGCGAGTTGTATCGCTTCGATGTGAATCATCCTGAAACCAACGGCATGATTGATTATTTCGTCAAGCCTTTGGCGGGCGTGCGCACGGAAATCGGACGCGACGATGCGGCGGCTTTTATCAAGCAGCAAGGTATGGGATTTCGCACTCGTCCGGCGGGCGTAGTCGAAAGTTCTATCGGCGAAGGCACGCTCGATATTGTGCGCGATTATCAACGGGCGCGGGCACTGACCAAAGCGCGATTGAAATTCACTTTGACTGGCCCGCATATGCTGTGCAAAACGCTGTTGGACTATCTTTATCAAGATCAAGCCGTGCTTTGCCGCGCTATCGCCGAGGTTTTAGCCGTTCAAGTCGCCGAAATTGACGCCGATGTGGTGCAACTTGACGAAGCGAACATTCCGGGCAGCCCGGAAGACTCGTGGTGGGCCGCAGAAGCCGCTAATATCGTTTTGGACGCTGTCAAAGGCGAAAGCGCTGTGCATTTATGCTTTGGCAATTACGGCGGACAGACCATCCAAAAAGGCACTTGGGACAAATTAATCGGCTTTATGAACGCCTTGCGCGCCGACCATTTAGTTCTCGAAACCACGCGTCGCGCGCCCGAAGAAATTGCCTATCTCAAAGAATTAGATGAGTGCATCGGCATCGGTTTGGGCGTGGTAGACATTAAAAGCAACACCATCGAAAGCGCCGAAGAGATCGCGCGGCGCATCGAACACGCCGAAAAAATTCTCGGCGAAGGTCGCGTCAAATATATTCATCCCGACTGCGGTTTTTGGATGCTCAAACGCAGCGTCGCTGACCGCAAAATGGAAGCGCTCGTCAAAGGCCGCGATTTGTATTTGGGGCTGTAACAGATATAGTGAATTTTTTCCTTTCCGGTTACTACGGCTATGATAATGCGGGCGATGAAGCGGTTTTAGCCGCCATTCTCGATGATATTGGCGCGCTGGCTCCCGAAGCGAGTTTTACAGTCACCGCAGGCGACCCGGCGCGCACCGAGGGTAATCATGGTGGCGAGCGAAATTTACGCGCCATTCCGAGGCAAAATCCGAAGCATTTGGTGCCCGCGATTCGCGCGTGCGATGTTTTCATTTCAGGTGGCGGCAGCCTTTTGCAGGATGTTACCAGCGTGCGCAACGTGGTTTATTACACCTCGCTGATCCGCTTCGCTCGTTTATCGCGCAAGCCAGTGATGATTTATGCGCAAGGTGTCGGGCCGCTGAAAAAAACAATTTCGCAAAAGTTAGCCCGCGCCGCCATGCAAAGCGCGCGCTTGATTACGCTACGCGATGAAGAATCCGCTGCGCTTTTGCGCCGCCTTGGCGTCAATCGCAAAATCGAAGTGACCGCCGACCCGGTGTGGGCACTCGAATGCGGAGTGCAGAATGCGGAATGCGGAATATCATCACTCCGTCCTGCCCAAAGAGCACCCGCGCACTCCGCATTCCGCACTTGGGCCGTTGGCTTGCGTTCGTGGCCGGGCGAAGAGGAAATGGAATCTACTCGGCGTTTTGTCGGGGCTTTGCGTGCCGTGGCAGCAGCGAATCAGGCGTGTTTGCGTTTTTTTCCGATGCAGCATCCGGCTGATTTTGCTATCTTGCAAGGGGCCGGTGTAAAAGACGAAGAAATCGAAGGCGCACCGTGGCGGCATCCCAAAGAAACGCTGCGCTTGATCGGCGAGTGTGATTTGATGATCGCCATGCGCCTTCATGCCCTGATTTTGGCAGGCGCGGCGCAAGTGCCGTGCGTGGCCGTTAATTACGATCCAAAAGTCGCGTCACTGGCGAAAATTATGGGCGCGCCGCTGATTGAAAATGCCGCGCCCAATGAATTAAAGAATTTGCCCGATGCCGTTGCAAAAGCGCGCGCATTAAGCAGCGAAAAACTGCTTGATTTGCAAGAAAAGGCGCGCCGTAACGCGGAATTGGCACTTTCGTTGGCGAAATAGGCCGCAAAACCGTCATTTGATATGTCTCAAATTTTCTTAGTGCGTCACGGTGAAGTCGAAGGCAATGCGGGGCCAAACCGCACCTTTGCCGGTTGGGGCGATAAGCCTTTGACCGAAAAAGGCAGGGCGCAGGCGCAGGCCGTAGCCGAGCGCTTGTCACGCGAAAAATTGACGGCGGTTTACTCGTCCGATTTAATGCGCGCCCGCGATACGGCCCAAGAGATTGCCTCGCGTCAAAATTTAACGGTGCAAACCGAAACCGGATTGCGCGAAGTGAATTACGGGGAATGGGAAGGTTTGGGCGACGCCGAACTATTGCGCGATTGGTCTGATTTATGGCAAAGGCGCGTGGCCGACCCGTTCCATGTCGCGCCGCCCGGCGGCGAAAGCTACGCCGATTTATGGCGGCGCTTGCAGCCGGTTTGGGACGCGATTGTGGAACGTCATCAAGGGCAAAGCGTGGCAATTGTCGGCCACAATGGCAGCCTGCGCATTTTGCTTTGTCATTTGCTGGGCGCACCGCTCGGCAATGCACGACACATTCGCTTGATGAACACCAGCATTTCGTGCATCGAATACGAAAACAGCGCGATGGAATCGGGCGCGGCGCGCTTTGTGATTAGCAGTATGAACGATACCTGTCATCTGGCAGGTATTTGAATTTTCTTTGAGGTTTACAAACGAATGGCAGAAGAAACAAAAAACGCTGTGAAACCGGTAGCGAAAACACCGGCTCCGGCGACGCGTAGCGCCAAGCGGCGAATTGTTGAAGAAGACGGCCCGGTTTATACCGGAACGCCGCTTTCGATGTCGGGTATTCGCGGCTTAGTGGCGAATAGCGTCTTGTGGAAAATTGTGATGGGCTTGCTGATTTTCATTTTTGCAGTCGGCTTTGCCATCACTGCCATCGCGCCCAGCAATCCACGTGGGAACAGTGGAAGTTCCGGTGCTGGCCCTTCGCGTGTGGCTTTAGTGGGCGATCAGGTCATCGAACGCGACAAATATGTGCGTGTTGCTAAAGGCCAAGTAGATCAAATGGCGCAATTCGGCATGAAAACCGGCACAATGGAATTGCTGGGCAGTTATCAGCGCTCGCTGGATAGCTTAATTTCCGACGCCGCGCAATACGACGAAGCCGTCGCCAAAGGCATGACGCCCACAGGGGCAGAAATTGACGCCGACATCGAAAAGAAAGCGCAAGAAGCGCTCAAAAACGAAGGCGGCAACGCCGCCGGGCGCCGTAAGATCGAATCAAAGTTTGGCTCAATGAAGGACTTTGAGTCCAAAGTGCGTGAGAACCTGCAAGAGAACCGCGACGAAATTGCTCATCAATTGGCTGTGGACAAGCTCAAGAAGAGCATCGAAGACAGTAACAAAACCACCGAAGCCGATTACAAGCGTAGCGTGACGAAATTAGATTTGTATCAAATCACGGTTCGTCCCAAGCCAGAGCCTGTTTTGCCCGGCAAAGACGCCACCAAGGCGCAGGAAAAAAGCAAAGCTGACGCCAAAGCCAAGGCCGTAAAACTGGCCGAGACGTTGAAAAAAGCTGACCTTGCGACATTTAAGGCTACCGCGAAAAAAGAAAGCGACGATTTTTCCTCGAAAGAGAAAAGCGGCGCGCTCGGTTGGATGCTCCCCGATCAAGTTGGTGTAGCGCCTTCGGTAAAAGAAGCCTTGCAAGCCTCAAGCGATAAAGTGGTTGGCCCTTTGGAAGATGAATATAGCGGCGGTTGGGTGCTTTTCTACGTTAATGGTCACAAAGAAGATTTGCCCAAAGATTACGCCAAAAACAAAGCGCAGACTTTAAAGGATTTTGAGACGCGCAAGGACGGCGATGTCTGGAACAAATATCTCGAAGACTTGAAAAAGAAAAAAAGTCCAGAAATTCTTGATCCGGCGATGGCTGCCTACAAAATTCAAAACGAAAAAGTGTTTAGCGCGCCCGCTGACCAGCAAAAGAAATTGCGTCAGGAAGCCATTGATAAATATCAAGAATCTTTGGCCTATGCCACGCCCGAAGAATCGGCAGCGATTCGTTTTCAGATGGCGCAATTATATCGTCAGGACGGGCAAAATGATAAATACACCGCCACTCTTGAGGCCGCGCTGAAAGACAGTGACGAACCCAATTTGCGTGTGCAACTCGCCAACGGATTACACGAGGCCAAGCGCGACAAAGAAGCCTTGGAACAACTGAAAAAAGCCTCTGAGAGTTTGGATAAAAACCCCTCGCCCGCCTCGCCTTTTGGCGGTGGCAGCCCCGATATGGGAGTGCGAATGCAAATCGCGGGAGCCTACGATACCATGGGCAAAAAAGACCTCGCCGCTATCGAGCGCAAAAAAGTGCCCCCCGCCCCCGCCGGAGGAATAGGCGGTTTAGGCAGCGTAAACAGCCCGCCGATCACAATAAAACGTTAAAAGTTGTCACAAAAAAGCCGCCCGATGCAAAACGCATCGGGCGGCTTTTTTTGTGTTGGTTTCTCACGCCACTGTATCAACGACTTCTTCGAGTGTGCCTTTGACGCCTGTGATAATCGGCGTATCGCGCACCGTATATTTGCTGCCATCGGATTCGCGCAGTTCCATCACGAGGTCAACGAAATCTTCGGGGTGATCGCCTTCAAAAGCGACCACGAAATCCTGATCGTCAATGCCAAACGAATACGTTGTATTCAGTTTGACGGACGGATATTTGTTGCCGATTTCAATGTGTTCGTCCATAATGCCCTGACGGGTTTGCTTGTGCAGCAAATACCACTCGCGGCTTTTGACGAACGGATACACGAAAATGTATTTTCCCCGTCCCGGCTTGATGACGGTGCGAACTTCGTCGTGCGAGGGGTCAATTTTGTCCACATAAGTGCTACGTTTGCTCATCGAGAAAAAGGTCAGCGAAGGCAGCAGATATTTGCCCAGTCCGCTGCGCGAAAGTTCGGCTTGCATATCTTGCAAGCGCGAAATTTCGTAATCAATGCGCCACAGTAGAATGTCGTGGTCGCCACGCAAGCCAACGCACGAATACGGCACAATAACAGTGCCACTGGCGCTGTATTTTTGCACCACTTCGAGCCACTGCGCCCGGCCTTTTTCGCGTTCGGCATCCGATAAATGCCGCCATGCGGGGTCGAGTTTGTAAAACGAAAAGGTAATGAACTGGCGCGGTGTGCGCTCTTTTTCGGGCTGGTCTAAAGGATATTGCGGCGCGCTTTGAGGGCGTGCGCTTTGTGGGCGTCCTGACATGAAATTCTCCTCGGTTTAGCTTCGTTTAACAGTATAGCGGGCCAAAAGAAAACAATGAGAGACGCCAATAAATTTTAGTCATTTTGGGTTTTTTGAAGGGAATTCGTATTGGCAGGCATTATTCTTGCTGTAGGGTTTTAGGCGTCCATAAAACACAAAGAGGTTTGCGGGCGACTTTACAGGGATGGGAACACAATGTTAAATCGAGTAACCGCTGTTTTTGACAGCCAGCAACAAGCCGAACAAGCCGTATCCGCTTTGCGTAGCATGGGCGTCGCCGATGCTCATATGTCGTTTGTATCGCGCCATGGAAACGGAATCGCCAATGAGGGCGTGGCCGATGGCGCTCATGATGGGCACTCCGCAGGCGATGACGCAGCCAAAGGTTTGGCCGCTGGCGCTGGCGTCGGCGCTTTGTTTGGTATCGCAGCCGCTTTGATTCCCGGTGTCGGCCCCTTCATCACCGCTGGAACATTGCTTACCACCGCGCTTGGTGCCGTAGGCGGCGGCGCTGTCGCCGGTGCCGTTGTGGGTGGCACGACAGGCGCTGTTGCCGGTGCGCTGGCCCATGCCGGTTACGATGAAAACGAAGCCAAATACTACGGAAGCGCCGTAGAAAGTGGCGGCGTTTTGGTGGCCGTTGACACCACTGGCAGCAGCCTGAGCAGCGATCAGATTCGTTCTGTGCTGACGCAGCACGGTGGACACGCTTCGAGCGTTTAAAACAGCCAAATGAAAAGCCCGCACAATAAAAAGTGTGCGGGCTTTTTTCTATGCCAAATTCGAGAGCATTACGCGACGATATTGACTAACCGGCTTGGCACAACAATAAAGCGCTTCGGTTCTTTGCCGCCCAAGTGGGCTTGAATTTCGGCGTCGGCTAAAACCGCTTGCTTGATGGTTTCTTCGTCGCTGCCCGCTGCAACCGTCACGCGGGCACGCAATTTTCCGTTGATTTGCACTGGCAAAATCACTTCGTCTTCTTTTGCTAATTCGGCATCGCCTTGGGGCCACGCCATTTCGTAGGCCGATTTTTCAAAGCCCAGTTGCGTCAAAAGCTCATCGCTCAAATGCGGAGCGAAAGGCGCCAAAAGCAAAAGCAGCGATTCAATTGCTTCAGAATAAGCGGCGTTTTCACCTTCGGGCGCGCTTTTTGTCCAATCGAGCAGCACATTGGAAAATTCCATCATCGCAGCCAATGCCGTGTTCATCGAAAAGCGTTCGATGTCTGCCCCGACTTTGAGAATGGTTTGATGCGTTTTGCGGCGCAATTTAATGTCGTCAGCGCCCACTTTTTCGCGCCAATTCGCCCTAAAAGGCCGCGCCAAGGCCAATCGCCAGACTTTTTCTAAAAAACGATACGGGCCGACGAAAACATTGTCGGCTTTATCGTTGCCATTTTCATCCTTGCCCGTCGGCCATTCAGCGTCCAATTCAGCGGGGCCAAGAAAAAGCGTCGCCATGCGCGTGGCATCGGCGCCAAAACGCGACACGGCGTAATCGAGCGCCACCACGTTACCTTTGCTCTTGCTCATTTTTTCGACGCGTTCGGTTTTGTCCGAATACATTGTCACCATGCCTTGCGTGAACAATTTTCCGAAGGGTTCACTTGTCGGCGCGAGGCCCATATCGAACAAGACTTTGTTGAAAAAACGCGCGTAAATCAAGTGCATGGTGGCGTGTTCAATGCCGCCGACATATTGATCTACATTCATCCAGCGCGCCACATCGCCCTTGCGAAATGGCACATCAGCGGCATCGGGCGAACAGTAGCGCAGGAAATACCACGACGAATCCACAAAAGTGTCCATCGTGTCGGTTTCGCGCCGCGCCGGGCGGCCTTGCGAATCTATCGCGTTCAAGAACGATTCGCTGGTGAGCAACGGATTGCCACCTTTGCCGGTAAATTGCACATCGGTGGGCAACAAAACTGGCAATTGGTCTTCCGGGACGGTTTCGATGCTGCCGTCTTCGCAGTAAATGACCGGAATCGGGCAGCCCCAATAACGCTGGCGCGACAAACACCAATCGCGCAAACGGAAATTCACTGTGCGCTGACCAATGCCATTGGCTTCCATATATTCGCCGAGTTTGAGTTTGGCTTCGTCGGAAAAAAGACCCGAAAAATCGCCGGAGTTGACCAAAACGCCGTAATGAACAAAGGCACCTTTGTTGATAAATTCAGCCAGTAAATCATCCGTCCAATCTTCAGGAGAGATTTTGGGATTGTTTGTCTGCCAGTCAATAACGGAAGTGAATTGACTATTTAGTTCGTCGGGGCGAATAACGGCTTTTATCGGTAAATTGTGCTCATTGGCAAATTCCCAGTCGCGCGTATCATGCGCCGGAACAGCCATAACAGCGCCACTGCCGTAATCGGAAACGACATAATTGCCGAGCCAAATCGGAACGTCTTCGCCAGTCATCGGATTGATGCAATAAGCGCCGGTGAAAATGCCTTCTTTGGGAATGTCCTCATCATGATCGCGCTGTTCATCTTTTTGCGCCGCGACGTGATTTTTAAATTCTTGGGCGGGCGTTTCCCATTCGGTGCCGCGCACTAAGTCGGCAACTAATTCGTGGTCAGGCGCTAAAACCATGTAAGTGACGCCGAAAACGGTATCCACGCGCGTGGTAAACACTTCGATTGATTTTGCGGTGTCGTCTTTTAAGGGAAAACGAAAACTGACGCCTTCGCTGCGGCCAATCCAATAGCGCTGCATGGTTTTAACGCGTTCGGGCCATTCGACGGTATCCAAATCGTCCAACAAACGCTGCGCCAAGGCTGTTGTTTTGAAAAACCACTGTGTCAGCGCTTTTTGCTCGACGGGCGTGCCGCAGCGTTCACAAACGCCGTCTTTGACTTGCTCATTTGCCAAAACGGTTTGGTCATTCGGGCACCAGTTCACATTCGCCGCGCGCCGTTCGACGAGGCCGCGCTTGTAGAATTGCAAGAACAACCATTGCGTCCATTTGTAGTAATCGGGCAGGCAAGTGGTGACTTCGCGCTGCCAATCGAAGGCGATGCCGAGCTTGTCGAATTGCTCGTGCATACGGTCAATGCAGCGCATCGTCCAATCGTGCGGATGCACTTGGTTTTTGATGGCGGCATTTTCGGCGGGCAAGCCAAAAGCGTCCCAGCCCATAGGATGCAAAACATCATAGCCTTGCATGACGCGATAGCGCGCGACAGCATCGCCGATGGCGTAGTTGCGAACGTGGCCGACGTGCAAATCGCCCGACGGGTAGGGGAACATATCCAAGTAATAAAATTTCGGCTTCGACGGGTCGTTGCCAGTGCGAAACAGTTTTTGTTCGCGCCAGCGCGCCTGCCATTTTGATTCAATGTCCGCCGGTTGATAGCGGTCAGATTTTTGTTCGTTCATAATCGTTTTATTTTACTCCCATCCCCGGCCCTTTCCCTTAAACGACAGGAAAAAGGTGTCTTAGTCGTCACACTCCGAATTTTTTCTACTCTTTCGGAGCGTAAGAGTTAGTTCCTCCCTTCCCCTTGTCGTTTAAGGGGAAGGGCCGGGGATGGGGTTTTCTTTTCCGGCAAAGATTTTTGCACGGCGAAATAGGCGCCTGCACTCAGCACGATGACCAATAATCCGGCCCACAGCATCGCCATTTTTTCGTCGCGCGTGAACTGGAAAAATTTCAAATTCGGCAGCGCGATGGCGAGGCCGATGGGCAGCAAACCCGGCATCGGTAGCGTTGAAAATTGCACGATCATCAGCGTGAAAAAGATAAAAGGTGTCGCTAATTTGGCTGCGCCGCGCCAGTTCATGCCGTTGAGATGCAGCGCGGCAAAAAGCAGCCCTAAAAACAGATAATCGCCGACGCCGATGCGCAGCGGTTCGATGGCAAAGTGCGCATTTTTCGAGAGCGCTCCGGCAGCGGGCAGACTGGGCATCGCTTTTTGCGCGATTTGTGGGGCTTTTTCGATGATCTGCGAAACTGGCCCGGCAAACAGCACGCCCCAAATGTCAATGAGCGCCACAACGCCGCAAATTGGCCCCAGCATATTCGGCGAATTGATGAGGCGGGCTACAAGGTTACCTCCGAAAATGGCAGCGCCCATCAGCGAAGCATCGCTTGCCAATTGCACAAATTGAAGTAGCAAAATCGCGCTCGATGGCGGCGTTTGTTTGGCTTTGCGCGCGGCACGAATTGGTTCGATAACGGCGGCCAAACCCCAATGGTCAATGGCCCACCAAAGGGCAACGCATAACAACAAACCCGTCACCAAATAAAGCGCTTTAAGCTGCGTGCGCGTGCCCAGCGCGATGACTTGCACCACGGCGTAAACGTAAAGGCCTGTGGTGAGCAGGGCCAACGCCAGCGCCGCCAAACGGTTTGGCAGCGGCACATAAGGCGAGAGCAAAAAGAGCGCGAAAATCAGCGCCATCCACAGCCATGGCGATTCGCCGGGCCGCGTCGAGACTGAGTTTTCTTGGCTTTTGGGCGCCTGATTTACGATGGCTTCTTCAACGGACACCCTGCGATTTTATCGTAATTCGCGCGCTAAGTCGAAGAAACGGCGCTACGATGCAGGTGGAAATTCAGAGCAACGCAAGTCAAAACACAACGCGGCGAAGTTAAGGTCGAAGAGACACCTTATTCAAACTAAGCACCCCAACAAAATTAAATTGAACTATGAGCAAGGGCAAGCTACGGAGCGCGGGCGTCTCGCCCG
>JANMKN010000314.1:0-5739 GCA_031372065.1 Abditibacteriaceae bacterium
ACCTCAACTTTCGCACCCATCTCAAGCGATTGCAGCGCAAAACCATTTGCTTTTCCAAATCACTCGAAATGCACCAAGCCGTCATCAAACTATACATCCATGCCCTCAATTCAAAACAGCATCACTTCTGAAACACGACCACTGCGTGTTCCTGAATTAACGACTTTGAGGAATTTTCTGAGAATTGAGGCCAACGAAGAGTTTGTCATTCTGAGCTTGCGAAGAATCTGCTGTTAAACGCTATTAGTAGTAGATTCTTCGCAAGCTCAGAATGACAGTCTCTTTTGCTTCGCTTCGCGCCTGACTTTTCCAATAGCTTCTAAAAGTCGGCGCGTAACGAGTTTTTCGCGCTTTGCAAAGCGATCCAATCAAGTTGAACCGCTTCTTTTTGCGCGGGCAGATACAGCCGCACGATGCCGAGCGGGCCTTCGGCGGGAAGTTCAACTTTCACTTCCTGCCAATCGCCTCCGGCAAGCTGAAACTCAACTGACTTCGCTTTATCGGCGGCTTGCGGAGTAGGCAGCCATTCCACTTTTCCGGCGCCGCCAGTCGCAGAGCGCACGCGGAATCGCACGACGGTCGGCCCCACGATGTTGCCAGCGGCGAAACCAAGAAATGGCGCGTCGTTTTGGCCCGTCAGCGTTACGACACCGTTTTTCACTTCCGCCATGCAGCCGCGCGCTTTCCAGCCTTGCAGCGGGTCGGCAGGCGCCGCTGCGACCTTTCCATAATTGGGATTTCGCACCGGAATCACGGCTTCCGTGTCCTTCAAAAAGCCCGCAATGAGATCGTTCAATTCCGCACTCAGTTGTGGTTTTTCGGCGGCGAGATTCTTCGTTTCGCCTTCGTCGTCTTTGAGATTATAGAGTTCCAAACGGTCGCTGCCGTCGGCGTTGTCGGCGAAAAAGCGAATCAGTTTCCAGTCGCCGCGCCGCACCCAGGTGCCGGGTAAAAAGCCTTCGATGTCGGCGCGTCCGCCGTGCGGGAAGTGCGAAAACATGATTTGGCGCGGCGCGCCCTTGCCACGCAAAGCGGGCATTTGCGAAACGCCATCGAATTTCTGCCCAACCTGCGGCGTCAGATCGCAGGCTTCAAGCAGCGTCGGGAAGAAATCGGTGCTTTGAAACAGCGCGTCGCTGGTCGCGCCGGGCGCGATTTTTCCCGGCCACGCTACCATCAGCGGCACGCGCGTGCCGCCTTCGTAGTTGCTGGCCTTGCCGCTGCGTAGCGGCGCGTTGCTGGTCACCGGAATGTCGGCGAACTGCGCGTTGTTGGTGGCTTCTTTGGCGACGTTGTGCCAGCCGCCGTTGTCGCTGGTGAAGACGATAATCGTGTTCTTCGTGAGTTTCAGTTCATCGAGCGTGCCGACCAGACGCCCCACGGCGTCGTCGAGACTTTGCACCATCGCCGCGTAAACTGGGTTACGCTGTAGCGCGCCGGGCCGCGCGCGTTTGGCGGCTTCGGTGACGTAATCGGGCTTACCCATCCACGGCGAATGCACGCTGAACGCCCAATAATTCAGGAAAAACGGGCGATCTTTGTTGGCGCGCATGAATTTCACGGCTTCTGCGGCCATGCGGTCTTCGATGTGGTCGTCCGGCTTGCCCTGCCCTTTCCAAAATGTCCACGGCGCGAAGTAGCCGTTGCCGCCGCCCGGCCCTGGCCCCGGCGTGTGTGGCAAATCTACATCGAAGCCGTGCTCCAACGGAGAATACGGTGCGGCGCCGAGGTGCCATTTGCCGAAATGCCCGGTCGCGTAGCCCGCCTCGTGCAGCGCTTTTGGCAGCGTGCGATAGTCGGTTTTCAAGCGCGTGATGCTGTCGGCGACCAGCACTTTGGCGCCGGGACTGCCTTTGACCAGCCGCTTTTCGAGTTGCACTTCGGGAAGATGGCAATTGGGCGCCGTGATGCCGATGCGCGCCGGCGCCAGCCCGGTGAGAATGCTGGCGCGCGTCGGCGAGCAGAGCGGACTGGCCGAATAAGCGTTGCGAAACAGCATCCCGCGCCGTGCCAAAGCATCAATGTTCGGCGTTTTGTAAAACGTGCTGCCGTAACAGCCCACATCGTGCCCGCCCAAATCGTCGGCGAGAATGAATACGATGTTCGGTTTCGGCGCCGCGAGGGCGGGCGTCGCAGCGGTTAAGGCGCACAATGCAAGGATGGGAAAGATTCGTAGAGTGATTCAACTTTCGACAGTCGGCGCCCGGCGCGGTTTCTGACTCACAGTGCCGTTGGCCTTGACGATTTGCGATGGTTCAGTCGTAAACCTGACGGGTGACGATGGACATATAGCCGATTTCAAGCCCTTTGGGCAGCGCGACGATCAGCGCCTCATCGAGAGTTGCCAGCGTGCCCGTCGCGGGCGGCGGCAGATATTCCTTTTCCATCGTCCACTGGTGGTGAATCTTTTCTACGACGGCTTGCAAGTGTTCTTTTTCGGCGTCACTCAGGTCGGCGTCTTGCAAGGAGGGCTGACCCACGAAGCGATACCAATAATAAATCACGATGCTGCCGTCACCGAGCCGGGCCTGAAACGGCCCCGCTTTTGGCCCCGGATTTTTCCAAACAGTGTCTACAGTAACTCCTGTGGCCCTGCATTCGGTAGAAAGTTTGGTTAATTTACGTTCTTTTTGAGGCTGGATTCGGCCATCGAAAACAGCAAAACACAGCAAAGTAGTGTGAAGTCGTATATACCTTAATCATGGTCAGAAAAATCGTTTTTCGCTTCGCGTTTTTCGCTCTCATCGCTGCCGCCGTTGGGCTGCCTTTCGTAGCTCAAAGCGATGAAAATAAGTCAGACAAGCAGCCGCTTTACGAAACGCGCGAACAGCACGATCCGAACGGCATCGGCAAATTCTATATGGGGCGCGAAATTGCGCAGGTCATGGGCCATCAAGGTGCCGATTGGCTGGATAGGCCGGAGCGTGAACAAGAAGAACAACCGACCATCATGTTAAACGCGCTCCAAATCAAAGCGGGCGACGTAGTGGCCGATATTGGCGCGGGCACTGGCTATCTCAGCTTCCGCATGGCCGAAAAAGTCGGGCCAAAAGGCAAAGTATTCGCGACGGATATTCAACCAGAAATGCTCGATATCATTCGGCAGCGCATGAAAGAGCGCAAAGTGAGCAATATCGAACCGGTGCTGGGCACTATCAGCGACACCGGTTTAAAGCCCGAATCCGTTGACTTAATTCTGCTGGTGGACGTTTATCACGAGTTTGATCATCCCTACGAAATGGCGGCAAGCATGGCCCGCGCCTTGAAACCGGGTGGCCGCCTGGCTTTCGTCGAATATCGCCTCGAAGACCCCACTGTGCCGATCAAGTTAGTGCATAAAATGAGTCAGCAGCAAGTCATCAAAGAAATGGCACCGCATCCGCTTCGCTGGCTCAAAACCAGCGAAGAGTTGCCCCGACAGCACATTATCTTCTTCGAAAAGCAAAAACCCGCGCCAAAAGACTGAGATTTTGCCAGATTTCAGCAAGCGAAATCATCCGTAAGCTGCCGCTTCCAATAAATTGCCTTCGGGGTCGTAAAAGTAAAATAATCGTTTGCGGCCTAAATTTCCGACGGCAAAAGGCACTTCGACTGGTTCGGACACGATTTCAACATTCCAAACACGCAGCTTTTCACGCAGCGCTTCTAAATCGTCCACATTAAAGGCAATATGCCGGATGCCGCGCGTGTTGGGCAGCTTATTTTTATCGAACGAGGCGCCTGCGGGCGTTAGAAACTGTAACAGTTCAATGCGCGTTTTCACGGTTTCGTCGGCTTGACGCGGCGCTTCCATGAAAACGCACAGCGCCCGCGCGCCGGGCACGCCGGTGACTTTATCTATCCACACGCCGTCAAGCGTTTTTTCAAAGCCGCGCAATAAGCCTAAAACATCGCCGTAAAATCTTGCGGCGCGTTCGATGTCTTCTACGACGATGTTCACATGATCGATCATAAGCAAGCCAAGTTTACGCGCTTGGCTTTTGCAAAATCAGCCATTTAGCGGATGAGATAAGCGCAATGCGGCGTTAAAATACGGGGCAAGAACCCATTTTTTACTTCAAGAGGTGCTGATTATGCGAATCGTGTTGGGCGTAAACGAACCGGCTTACAGCCGCCGCGCGCTACATTTGCTGGAAAGGCTCAAATTTCGTGGCGCCACGGTGGACGCTTTGCACGCTATCGAAATGGTGCCTATCGCCGCGTGGCCGGAAATGCCTGCCGAAGCGTGGGACGCCGCCACGCAGTGTCAGCAGGAATGGGAGCGCGATGCCATCGCCTTGACAGACAAAACCGCGCGTGAATTAAACGAACACGGCTTCATGGCAAATTCCGTTGTCCGCCGTGGCGGCGCTGCCGAGCAACTGATGCAATATGCCGAGGAAGTCGAAGCCGGATTGATCGCCGTCGGCAGTCGTCAAGAAAGCCCATTAGAGGCCTTTTTTGCAGGCAGCGTCAGTCGCGGATTGGTAATCGGAGCGCAGCAAAGCATCCTTGTCGCCAAAGGCGAACCGGCTTCTACGGGGCCAATCACAGCCGTGTTAGCCACCGACCATTCCACCTACATGAACGGCTGCATCAACCGTTTCGCGGAACTGGCGCCACAAGGCATTGAAAAGCTCATTGTGGTGACCGCTTATGATGTCAAAAAACGCGCACTGGAGGCACTTTTGCCACGCCAGCCGGAATTGCGAGCCGAATGGATTCAAACGTTCGAGCAAACATTACATAGCCGCAATGTCTCTGTAGGTGAGCGTTTGCAGCGCGAAGGATTAGTTTGCGAAAGCCGCGTCATCGCTGGCCCCGCTGTAGCCGTTATCAACAGCGTAATGCGCGAAAGCAGCGCCGATCTGTTGATCTTAGGCGCGCACGGCCACGATTTTGTCGAGCGCCTTGCGGTGGGCAGTTTATCGTTCCACATGGTCATGTCCGAGCCACATTCGGTGCTGATTCTGCGTGGCGGGCACATTCACCCATGACAAGAGGACGTTGAAATTTCGACTGGTTTTTTGGAGGTGCTTTATGTTGCCGTTTCGCAAAATTCTTTGCCCAACCGATTACAGTGAACCGTCGCAAGTGGCGCTTGAACGGGCCATTGAACTGGCCCAACATTTCAGCGCCACGCTGTGCCTGCTGCACGTTGTGCCCCCAGTTCCCAACGAACTCGGCATCGAAACCTATGCTTCTGCGGCGCTCACTGATGCCGACCGGGAAGCATTGGACAGCACACAAATACAGCTTTCCGCGTTGATTGACAAATGTGTTCCAGATGGCGTTAAGGCTTATCCCGAAGCGCGTCTGGGCCATGTCGCCGACGAAATAGAGCGCGCCGCGCGCGTGGAAGAGGCCGACCTCATTGTGATTGCCACGCACGGCAACACCGGCTGGCACCATTTGGTTTTTGGCTCGGTCACAGAAAAGGTGCTGCGTCAAGTGCGCGTGCCGGTTTTGGTCATCCACCAGCCACAAACGTAGCGGGCAAAGCAATTTGGCAACTTGGCCCGCCGCTTTGGACGCGGCCTTTTTCATCAATCTTAAAGAGGTCATCTGCGTTCAAGACAAGCGGAACAAGCAAAGGTTAGTCTGCCAAACGAATCTGTGATGGGCGAATTCTTAGGCCATCGCCTAAGAATCAGTTTGCAAAGTCGAAAAACTGCCACTCGTCGGGCCGCTTAAGCCCCCCAACAAAATTAAATTGAACTATGAGCAAGGGCAAGCTACGGAGCGCGGGCGTCTCGCCCG
>JANMKN010000326.1:0-12194 GCA_031372065.1 Abditibacteriaceae bacterium
GTTGGAACAACCTCGCTTTTACGAAGTATGGCGCTCTTGAAAAACTCCGTCAACAAAAGGTTGCAGGGATGCTTCCAGAGCGGTTTTGGCAAAAATACTGAAAACTGGCGTGCCAGTGGCTTGCCAAAGGCGTGCGGTAAACAATATCTTACCGCTAAGTGGCATTTGCTTCATACTGAAGGGCATTAATGGTGCGAAGTGGTTTAAAAGAAACACGGGTGCAAGGAGAAAGCGATGAGCAACGAGTCATTTCACAGCGCTGAAGTCGGGAAAAACGGCGCGACGCCGTCTGTTGCAACAAAGGATTCAGCGTCTGAAATGGAGGAGCCAAACTTTACCGAGCGTCGTGGCGGCGACCGGCGCACGGGTGATCGTCGCACCGAAGAAAGACGCCTTCTTAGCCGACGCGATGAAGAGCGGCGCAGCAGTGACCGCCGGTTTCTCACGATGGAAGAATTGGAAGCCGAAGATGAAGCTGAAGAATCCGAAATGCGCCGCGAGGCCGGATTATGGCCTTCGCTGGACTGGCGGGCCGGTGATAAGCGCGCTACGCAGCGCCGCGCCAGCGAACGGCGCATTGATGACCGTCGCGAAGAAGAGCGGCGCAAAAGTGATCGCCGAGCGCGCGGGCGGCGCAAAAGTGATTTGCGTGAGGATTTGTATCACGGCCAGATTCAACTCGAAGAAGATATTGACGACTTGTTTGAAGCGGGCGAATACAAAGGTGGTTCCGATTGAATCTTGCTTTCGCTGGAGACAACGGCCTGTTGATAGGACTTAGCAGGTCGTTTTTCATTAAATCGGACTGTTCGTAAAATCACCCGCGCCGCAACTGTTGTTCTGTGTCAAAATCAAATTGAGCCGATGTTTAACAACGCAACGGCGTAAAAATGGAGCGACAAACAAAGTTGTGAATAAAAATATAAATTCGAATGTTATAGATGAGGAAATGGCGCGCCGTGAAGAACGAAAGCGCGAAGTTTATTTCAGCAACTTTGATGACCTGCCTTCTATTAATTTTGAGCAAGCTGAAGCCGCTTTGCGTTTTGAAGAGCGCCTAAAATTACTCAACGAAATCGGTCTGGCACTGTCGGCAGTGCGCGATATTGACGTGCTGTTGGATTTGATTTTGTCCAAAGCGCGCGAATTGACGGGTTCTGATGCCGGCAGTTTGTATTTAATAGATACCTCGGACACGGCGGCCACAAGCGACGACACGCTGTATTTTCGCAAGGCGCAGAACGATTCGATTCATGTTGATACATCGCGCTCGTTTCCGGTTTCTTCGTCCAGTCTGGCCGGTTATGTGGCCCTGACCGGCGAAACGCTGTCGTTCGAGGACGTTTATCACCTGCCGACGAACGCGCCTTATCAGTTCAACCCTTCGTTTGATGATGCCAACCGTTATCGCACCAAAAGTGTGTTGGTTGTGCCGATGCTCAACCACAAAGGCGGAATACTTGGCGTTTTGCAACTCATCAACCGCAAGCGGCACCGCGAGGTCAAATTAAAAGATGTCGAAACCGTTATGCATGAGGTTTTGCCCTTCGATAAAGAGCTAATAGATTTGGCGGCTTCTTTGGCTTCGCAGGCGGCGGTAGCAGTGCAAAACAGCCTTTTTGTAGACAGTATTCGAGACTTGTTTCGCTCGTTTGTAGATGCTTCCTCGCGCGCCATTGAAGACCGGGATAAATACACCAGTGGTCACTCGCTGCGCGTCACGCAGTTGACGATGGCAATGGCCCGC
Organism: Abditibacteriaceae bacterium; assembly: GCA_031372065.1. Lineage (GTDB taxonomy): Bacteria > Armatimonadota > Abditibacteriia > Abditibacteriales > Abditibacteriaceae > DASWNL01. Next base: position 1,748 of record JANMKN010000326.1, read on the forward strand.
GCCGCGCACGCCACAACAGAAGGGCCTTTTAAAGGTGTGCATTTCACATCTACCGAATTGGATGCCTTGGAATATGCCGGTATGTTGCATGACTTCGGCAAAATCGGCGTGCCCGAATATGTTCTCACCAAAAGTCATAAGTTAGAGCGGGCTTCTTTTGAAAAAACCAAAGGTCGCATTTTCGCTTTGCGTCAGGAGCGCCGCGCTTTTTACGCCGGACAAATCGCCTGCGTTTGGCGCGACCATGCCGGACAGCCCGACAGCATCGCAAAAGCCGAAGCTGCCAGCGCCGAGTTAGAACAAAAACTGCACGACGAACTGGAAGATTTCGGGGATATTTTACAGATTCTCACGCGCGCCAACGATCCCGCCGTGACGTTTTTGCCGGACGACGAATATGCACGCCAACAACAATTCGTGCAGCGCTTGGCGAACATGACTTACGAAGATGAAAATGGCGGGCGCCAGCCCATTATCGGCGAGGAGGAAATTCTCGCCTTGAGCATCCGCAAAGGCAGCCTGACGCAAGACGAATTCAAGCAGATTCAAAGTCACGCGCAGTTGTCGTATGAATTTTTGAGCAAGATTAAATGGACAGACGAATACGCGCGCATTCCGTTAATCGCGTGGGGCCATCACGAAAAATTGAATGGCAAAGGTTATCCGCGCGGCGTGACGGCGCCTGATATTCCGCTCGAAACGCGCATGATGACCGTCGCCGATATTTACGAAGCGCTGACCGCCGAACGCCCTTACAAGCGCCCGATGCCGTGGGAACGCGCTTTGTCCATTCTTTCCCAAGAAGCCGACAAAGGCGACCTTGACCGCGACGTAGTGGACTTATTTATCCAAGAAAAAATCTACGAAGTGTTGCAAGACAAAAACCGCAGCGAGTAAACAAGACCTCACAGCAGCAAAACACGGCAGTGGGACGCGAAAATCAGTCGGAATCGCGCCAAGATTAGTCGGAATGGTGAGAAGATTAAGACTAATCACGCCAAGATTAAGGCTAATCACGCCAACATTAAGGCTAATCACGCCGAAATTAAGACCAATCGTGCCAAGATTGGGACTAATCACGCCAAGATTAGTCTTAATTTCGGCGCGATTAGTCTTAATCTTCTCACCATTCCGACTAATCTTGGCGCGATTCCAACTAATAAACCTCTTGCAAAAGGAGAGAAAAGCGGGACTGACGCACTATTTGGCGCATTTCACAGGCGATTAGGAGTTACGCAGTGGGTTATCAGCGCGGCAAAGGTGGCCGCAAAGTGGCTTGGGCGCGATGGCATCTTGAAATACCACTTAATAAGGAGATTTTAATCTTGTCTTAGGTTTTTTCGTTGAACTTTCCAGCGGCCTTTCATTTGCATTTTGGTGATGCGAAGTTTTAAGGACAACATTATGAAAATGCCCAGTGGGAAAGAGTTCGTTGAACTCTTAAAAGATAGTTGCGCCGAGTTCAGCGAGGATAAAGCGCCGCGTTTGGGCGCGGCTTTGTCGTATTACACCATTTTTTCAATGGCGCCTTTGTTGGTTGTCATAATGGGCCTTGTGGGCTTGTTTTATTCGGGCGCGGATGCCGCGTTGCAAAAGCAAATTGCCGATATGGTGGGTGAAAGCGCCGCGAGTGCCATTTCCGATATTTTGAAAAATGCCCATCAAAACAAAACCGGCGGCATCGTGGCGACGATTATGGGCACGATTACGCTTTTATTGGGTGCGGGTGGCCTTTTTGGGCAGTTGCAGGACGCGCTGAACACGATTTGGGAAGTGCAACCAAAGCCGGGTCAAGGCTTTATGGCGATGATTAAAAATCGCTTTTTATCGTTTTCGATGGTGCTTTGCACAGGCTTCTTTTTGCTGGTTTCGTTGGTAGCGAACGCTTTGATTACCAGTCTCAGCACTTACATGGAAAGCGTGCTGCCAATTCCCGGTTTTGTCTTGCAATTAGTGAATTTCGTCGTGGCTTTTGCTTTGATTACGTTGATGTTTGCGGCGATTTATAAAGAATTGCCGGACGCGGAAATCGGCTGGCGCGATGTTTGGGTCGGCGCGGCGATGACTTCGTTTTTGTTTGGCGTTGGCAAATATGCCCTGGGCCTTTATTTGGGCAAAAGCAGCGTTGGCTCGGCTTATGGCGCAGCGGGCAGCCTCGCCGTTTTGCTTTTATGGATTTATTACGCGTCGCAGATTTTGTTTTTCGGTGCGGAATTTACGCAGGTTTACGCAAAAAAATACGGCTCCAATATTTTGCCTTCGGATCACGCCGAAGCCGTGACTGCCGAAGCGCGGGCGCAACAAGGTATGAAGTCTGATAATTCGCCGGTGCCCGACGGCGCTTCTGTGGTTTTGCATCCGCAGGGCTTGGGCGACAAGCCGAAAACTGCAACGCAAAAAGATTTGGAATTTCTCTGGCCTGCCGCCGTTGGCTTCTTTGGCATTTTATTTTTGGCCGGACGCCGCCGAAAATCGTGAGGCAAAAGCGTTTTACAAGACGCATCCAAGCTGTCCACTCGCCGCTTATCACTATATTGTGCTTTTTCGCCCGCCCAAAAGCGGGCTTTTGGTTTTACCTATGCGCTTGCCTTGTTAAAATTTTTTGTGCTATAATGCGCGGCTCAGAGCGATTATTTCCAGACGGAATTTTCAGGCCCCGAATTGCGATGAGATTGGCAACGGCGGGCGCAGGCAGCCTCCGACACAGCACAGATTAACAATTCGATTGCAGCTTCTGAGAGGCTTTCGCCGGCAAAAAGTAAGTCCGGCGAGGGCCGCTTTGTTCTTTGATTTTTGTTTAGTGATGCTGCACTTTAGACGATTTGAGAAAGGTGAGACGATGACGTTTCCCACTACAAAAAAAGGTGTTCCTGCCCGTCAGGGACTTTACGACCCTCGCCATGAACACGATGCGTGTGGCATTGGTGCGGTTGTGCATATCAAAGGCGCCAAGTCGCATTCTATTGTGCGTCAGGGACTTCAGATTTTGGTCAACCTCGACCATCGCGGCGCTCGCGGCGCCGAAGTTTGCACGGGCGATGGCGCGGGCATTTTACTGCAAATGCCTCACGACTTTTTCACCTCTGTCGTGGAAGGTTTCACCTTGCCCGAAATCGGCGCTTATGGCGTCGGATTTTTGTTTTTGCCCAAAGACGACGCGCAGCGCGCAGCACAAGAACAAAAGCTCGCGGCTATCATCGCCGAAGAAGGCCAAATCGTCCTCGGTTGGCGCACTGTGCCGACTAATAATGCGGATTTAGGCCAATCGGCGATTGATGCCGAACCGTCCATGCGTCAGGTTTTCATTGGCCGCAGCGCGCAAGTCTTCGCAAAGCAAGAAAGCGATGCGCTGGCGTTCGAGCGCAAACTTTATGTCATCCGCAAGCGCGCCGAGCATGAAATCCATTACTCCAAAATGCCGGGCGGCGACGATTTCTATGTGCCCAGTTTGTCCGCGAAAACTATCGTTTACAAAGGTATGCTGACGCCCGATCAGGTGGATTCCTATTTTCCTGATCTGAGCGATGAACGCATGGTGTCGGCGCTGGCTTTAGTCCATTCACGTTTCTCCACCAACACATTTCCCAACTGGGATCGCTCACATCCTTATCGTTATATCATTCACAACGGCGAAATCAATACTTTGCGCGGCAATGCCAACTGGATGTTCGCGCGGCAAAAACAGGTGGCTTCGGAAGTCTTCGGCGAAGACCTCGAAAAATTGTTTCCCGTCATTGATACGGATTCCAGCGATTCGGGCCAGTTCGACAACGTGCTGGAATTCCTTTATCTTGGCGGGCGGCCATTGGCGCAGGCCGTCATGATGATGATTCCTGAGCCGTGGGCCAAACACGAAGGTATGAGCGCCGAAAAGCGCGCCTTTTATAATTATCACGCGAGTTTGATGGAGCCGTGGGACGGCCCCGCTTCGATTGGTTTCACCGATGGCACCAGTTTGGGCGCGGTTTTGGATCGCAATGGACTTCGTCCGTCGCGCTTTTATGTGACCAGCGATGACTTGGTAATTTTGGCCTCGGAAGCGGGTGTTTTGGATGTTGACCCAGCCAAAGTTGTCCAAAAAGGCCGTTTGCAGCCGGGTCGTATATTTTTGGTGGACACCGAAGCCGGACGCATCATTGGCGACGAGGAAATCAAACAAAAATTTGCGAGCGAATATCCGTATCGTGAATGGCTTGAGGCGAATCTCAAAAAACTCGAAGATTTGCCGCCCGCCGAAAATGTTCCACAGCCTGATCATCACACGATTTTGCAGCGCCAACTGGCGTTTGGTTACACCTTTGAAGAATTGCAGATGATTATTGGCCCGATGGCACTCAATGGCATTGAACCGGTTGGTTCGATGGGCAACGATGCGCCGCTGGCCATTCTTTCGCGCAAACCGCAACTGCTGTCGTCGTATTTCAAACAGTTGTTCGCGCAGGTGACGAATCCGCCGATTGATGCCATCCGCGAGGAAATTATCACTGGCACCAATTTGCGTTTGGGCGCCGAAGGCAATTTGCTAAAACCAACGCCGGAAAGTTGCCGCCAAATCGAAGTCGAAAACCCGTTTTTGTCGAATGAAGAATTGGCAAAGCTGCGCGATTATAGCGCGCCCGGCTTCCAAAGTGTGACGCTGCCGATTTTATTCGACCCGCGCACCGACGGCGATGGCCTTGAAAAAGCGTTGGACGATTTATTCGCGCAGGCCGATAAAGCCATCGAAGACGGCGCCACGATTTTAATTTTGTCGGATAGAGGCGTGGACGAAAAACGGGCGCCGATTCCGTCGCTTTTAGCGTCGGCGGGCTTGCATCATCACTTAATCCGTCAGGGCACGCGCACCAAAATCGGTTTGGTTTTGGAAAGCGGTGAGCCGCGCGATGTGCATCAATTCGCCACGCTGATTGGCTACGGCGTCAGCGCTATCAACCCGTATCTGGCGTTTGAAACCTTAGACGACATGATTCGCAGCGAAATGCTCAAAGGCATCAAGCACGAATACGCCGTCGAAAAATTCAAAAAAGCGGCTGTCAAAGGCGTTGTGAAAACGATGGCTAAAATGGGCATCTCGACCATTCAAAGCTATTGCGGCGCGCAGATTTTTGAAGCGGTGGGCTTGTCTTCGGCGCTGATTGACAAGTATTTCACATGGACAAGTTCGCGCGTCGAAGGCATCGGCCTCAAAGAAATCGCCGAAGAAATTCGCACGCGCCACGAACGCGCTTATCCGCCGCGCGATATTGAAGTGGATCAGACATTGGACGCTGGTGGGCAGTATCAATGGCGTCGCCACGGCGAGTTTCACACTTTCAATCCGCAAACTGTCCATAAGTTGCAACAGGCCTGTCGGCGCGGTAGTTATGAAGCATTTAAAGATTACACGCGCTTGTTGAACGAAGAAGCCACGCAAGCCAACAATTTGCGCGGACTTTTGGAGTTTAAATTCGCCGAAAATCCGATTTCGATTGACGAAGTGGAATCGGTAGAGGAAATCGTCAAGCGTTTCAAAACCGGCGCCATGAGCTACGGCTCCATTTCCGGCGAAGCGCACGAAGCCTTAGCTATTGCCATGAACCGTTTGGGCGGCAAAAGCAATACGGGCGAAGGCGGCGAAGACCCAGCGCGTTATTTCCCCGAAGCCAACGGCGACTCGAAAAACTCGGCGATTAAACAAGTCGCGTCGGGGCGTTTTGGCGTGACCAGCAATTATCTGGTCAACGCCAAAGAATTGCAAATCAAAATGGCCCAAGGCGCCAAGCCGGGCGAAGGCGGTCAGTTGCCGGGCAGCAAAGTTTATCCGTGGATCGCCAAAGTGCGCGGCGCGACGCCGGGCGTCGGCCTGATTTCTCCGCCACCGCATCACGATATTTATTCGATTGAAGACCTCGCGGAACTGATTCACGATCTGAAAAATTCCAACACCAAAGCACGCGTTAGCGTGAAGTTGGTGTCGGAAGTGGGCGTCGGCACTATTGCGGCGGGCGTTGCCAAAGCCAAAGCCGATGTGGTTCTCATTTCTGGCTACGAAGGCGGCACAGGCGCCTCACCACAATCGAGCATCTGGCACGCCGGTTTGCCGTGGGAATTGGGCCTTGCCGAAACGCATCAAACGCTGCTCCTCAACGATTTGCGCTCGCGTATTGCTGTTGAAACCGACGGCAAACTCATGACGGGCCGCGATGTGGCAGTGGCGGCGCTGCTCGGCGCAGAGGAATTTGGTTTTGCCACCGCGCCGTTGGTGGTTTTGGGCTGCATTATGATGCGGGTTTGCCATTTGGACACTTGTCCGGTTGGCGTGGCGACGCAAAACCCAGAGCTTCGCAAGCTTTTCATGGGCGACCCCGATCACGTTGTCAACTTCATGAAATTCATCGCGCAGGATTTGCGCGAATACATGGCGAAACTCGGTTTTAAAACTATCAACGAAATGGTGGGCCGCACCGATAAATTAGAGCCGCGCAAAGCCCTCGAACACTTCGAAGGACGCGGTTTGGATTTGTCGGCGCTGCTTTACAAGCCCGAAGTCGGCGAAAATGTCGGCACATTTTGCCAGAAGCCGCAAGATCATGGCTTGGAGCGCACTTTAGACCAAAAAGAACTGCTGGGCGCCTGCAAAGCGGCCATCGAACGCGGCGAAAAAGTCGAATATGCGACGGAAGTGAAGAACGTCAATCGTGTCGTCGGCACGCAACTCGGCAGCGAAATCACCCGTCATCATGGGCCGGAAGGCTTGCCAGATGACACCATCAAAATCAAGTTCAGCGGCTCGGCAGGCCAGAGTTTCGGCGCGTTTATGCCCAAAGGCATTACCTTTGAACTCGAAGGCGACATCAACGATTATTTCGGCAAAGGTTTAAGTGGCGCGAAACTGATTGTTTATCCGCCCGCGCAAAGCACTTTCACGCCGGAAGACAACATTATCATCGGCAACGTGGCCTTTTATGGCGCGACGGCTGGCGAAGCCTACATTAGCGGCATGGCGGGCGAACGTTTTTGCGTGCGCAATTCGGGCGTGAACGCAGTTGTCGAAGCGGTTGGCGATCATGGCTGCGAATATATGACCGGCGGGCGCGTTGTTGTGCTGGGAAAAACCGGACGCAACTTCGCGGCAGGCATGAGCGGCGGCATCGCTTATGTGCTGGACGAAAGCGGCGATTTTCCGGCTCACGTCAACAAAGAAATGGTCGCACTTGAACCGCTGGAAGATGTCGAAGAAGTGTTAGCAGTGCGCGCCCAAATTGGGCGCCATGTAGATTATACAAGCAGCAAGCGCGGCCAATATGTGCTGGACAACTGGGACACCCTTGTCGCGAAGTTTGTTAAAGTGATGCCCATTGACTTCAAGCGCGCCATGGAAGCCATGAAGCGCATCGAAGCACAAGGTTTAAGCGGCGACGAAGCTGTCATGGCCGCCTTTGAAGAAAACAAAAAAGACCCGTCCCGCGTGGGTGGAAGCTAAATCGCGGTGATGAGTGACGAGTGATGAGTGATGAGCAGTAAGAATCACTCGTCACTCTTCATTCGTCACTCGTCACTGGAGTGATTATGGGAAAGCCCACTGGCTTTTTAGAATATCAGCGGCAATTGCCCGAAGATCGTGACCCGCAAAAGCGGGTCGGCGATTGGTTTGAATTTCACGAGCATCTTTCGGAAGAAACGATGCGCGATCAAGGCGCGCGCTGCATGAACTGCGGCGTGCCATTTTGTCACACCGGCACGCTAATTAACAACATGGCGTCCGGTTGCCCGATTAACAACCTCATTCCCGAATGGAATGATTTGGTTTATCGCGGCCTGTGGAAAGAAGCCGCCGAGCGCTTATTCAAAACTAATAACTTCCCGGAATTTACCGGACGTGTGTGCCCCGCGCCCTGCGAAGGCGCTTGCGTTTTGGGCATTCATTCGCCGCCAGTTACCATTAAAAATATCGAATGCGAAATCGCTGACCGCGCCTATGAAAACGATTGGGTAGATGGCAAACCGCGCAAGCGCACGGGCAAAAAAGTCGCGGTTGTTGGCAGCGGCCCATCGGGTTTGGCGTGCGCCGATCAATTGAACAAAGCCGGTCACTCCGTTACCGTTTTCGAGCGCGCCGACCGCATTGGCGGGCTGCTCATGTATGGCATTCCCAACATGAAATTGGACAAGCGTATTGTGCAGTCACGCGTGGACATGATGGCCGAAAACGGTGTGGCATTCGTCACGAATTGCGAAATCGGCAAAGATAAAACCGCCACGGAATTGCAAAACGAATTCGACGCCGTTGTCATTTGCACCGGCGCCACCAAAGCGCGCGATTTAACTATCGAAGGCCGCGAAGCCAAAGGCATCCATTACGCGATGGATTTCCTGCGCGCCAACACCAAATCGCTGCTCGATTCCAAGCACGAAGATAAGAATTACATCTCGGCCAAAGACAAAGACGTGATCGTCATCGGCGGCGGCGATACCGGCACCGACTGCTGTGGAACTTCACTGCGTCACGGCTGCCGCAGCCTTGTGCAATTTGAAATCATGCCGCAACTGCCGGGCGAACGCGCCGGTGACAATCCGTGGCCGCAATGGCCGCGCATTCATCGCGTGGATTACGGTCAGGAAGAAGCCATCGCGCTTTACGGCGCCGACCCGCGCCGCTACGCCATCATGACCAAGCGCTTCGTGTCGGACGAAGACGGCAATTTGAAAGAATTGCACACCGTTCAAATCGAGTGGCAGAAAAACGAAAAAGGCGCCTTCGTGCCGGTCGAAAAAGCCGGAACGGAAAAAGTCTGGCCCGCGCAATTAGTCCTCATCGCGATGGGCTTTTTAGGCCCCGAAGACATCGTTTTGGAGCAACTCGGCATCGAACGCGACCCACGCAGCAACGCCAAAGCCGAACACGAAAAATACACCACCAATGCCGAAGGCATCTTCGCCGCCGGTGACTGCCGTCGCGGTCAAAGCCTCGTCGTGTGGGCCATCAACGAAGGCCGTGGCGCCGCCCGCGAATGCGACCGCTTCCTCATGGGCGAAACCCAATTGCCGTAGATTTCTTACTTCATAAACCAAAATCGCCACGCCTGAAATTTTCAGGCGCGGCGATTTTTCTCTTATGGAATACGCCAGAGTTCGTCACAGGCGCTGGTAAGTGATGGAGGGCAGTCAGCGGGCAAAGGTTCGCGCGGCCAAGTGAGGTTCGCAAAACGTGCTGGGGCTTCATTTATCTCAGTTTGCGAGCAACGTGATTTGTAGTCGGTTTTTTCATCTACACTGTTGCCTGCAAGATAATGAATCCACGTTTCAATGTTGCGGCGCGGGATAACAAAAAAGATTGGTTCGTCGTGGCGTCGGGCTGGTTTATCTGCTTCGACTAATTTAGCATCTAAAACCGCAATACGCTCGGCCACTGTTAAATTATCGGCATCAGCTACGACAACGAGAACACCTGAGCGGCGTGAAAGGATAGCACGCAAACCTTCGACTTCCTTCGCATAATCTTCATAAAGTCGCGTTAAACCGCCTGTCCTACTGTCAGATTCATTGCTGCGCCTTTTGTATTCAATGCGAATTTGATGATGTGAATAGCCCCGTTTTCTAAGGTGCTTCCACAGTAAAGTTTGTTGGTTAACATCTTCAACGATGCCTACGACTATTGCAGGTCGGTTCACGATTCCCAACCCCGCGCCATAATTTCCGCCGGAGCCAACGGCGAATTGCCTTGCTCCCACGATTTAATGCGCACTGGCCCGCCCGCGTCGCGCTCGAAAACCACGCCATTTTCCGGCGCTAACATATTGATGAATTCGGGATGATGCGAAATCAAAATCACTTGCCCGCCTTTTTCTTCGAGGCGCTCTTGCAACAACATCAGCCACGGCTGCAATTCGCGCAAAGCGATGTAGTTTTCCGGCTCATCAATCACCAAAGTCACGCCTTCTTCCAAAGTGCAAAAAAGCAACGTATAAAGCCCGATTAAAGCGCGTTGACCATCGGAAAGTTCGTCGAAGCTGTAGCGTAAGGGGCTTTTTGATACGCCGTTCTGATTCGTGCGACGACAATTAATTTGTAAATCGCGGCGTGCTTCCTCGAAATCTTCCGAAACTGCAAAAGAATCGAAGTTTGTAATTACTTCACGCAACAGTGGCAACAACTCAAAAATCTGACCTTGCTTTTGCTGCAAAAGATAAAGGTAATAGGAAGCAAATTCAGATAAATCAAAGTTAGAACGCTTAATAGCGCGCTTGACTTGAGAGGTCATTAAAGGCGAATTTATTTTGATATAATGGAAGCCTTGTAGATACTCCGCATATCTTGTTCTTTCAAATGCACTGTGGTTGTTATTACCTAAAGAGTATTCGCCATCAATGTCTAATCCTTGAATAGCGCGGACTCCATTCTGGTGCTGTTCCTCGCTATCTGGATCAAAATCGATCCATCGCACCGTCATGTCGCGATCGGCGGCGAC
>JANMKN010000328.1:0-1937 GCA_031372065.1 Abditibacteriaceae bacterium
TGGGCAATAAACACCAAGAAAGGTACAAGAAACCATGATGACATGGATGCACAAGCAATTTTTTCCCCACGCCGCAGCGACTCTCGTCGCCGTGCTTTCACTAGGGCTTTCCACACCAGCACAACAACTGACAGCGACCAAAAATGCGTCACCTGCGCTCGCGCCTGTGGGTGCTGCAAGCAATGACACAAAAGCCGAGCCAGCAACGAAAACCATTGATGCGGCGGAACTGCTAAAGACGGTTTCGGCGTTAGCAGATCGCATTCGCCAACTGGAAGAAAAACTCGCGCGACTCAACTCACTCACTCCGGCCAACGCGGCTCCTATTACCAACGCCACTATTGCGGTCGCGCAACAAGCGGATGACCTCAAAAAGGAAGTGGCAACCTTAAAAGATGAGGTCAAAAAAAATGAGGGTGTGCTCGGCTTTTTACGCGACGTTGAAGTCAGCGGCATTGTCGATGGCTATTATAGCTACAACAACAATAAAGTGGATTTGTTCACGCAAGGACGCGCTTTCGATGTGCGGCACAATGCGTTCAGCTTGCAATTAGCCAAGGTCACACTGGAAAAGAAAAATTCCAAAGACAATCCCTTGGGTTTTCGCGTGGATTTGGGGTTGGGCGAAACCGTGGATCGTGTGATTTCTGTCAGTGATTCCAGCCGCAACGATGCGACCAAGCATGTCTTGCAGGCGTATGCGAGCTATGTCGCGCCGGTCGGCAATAGCCTTACCTTGGAGTTTGGTAAATTCTATACGCCGGTCGGAGCGGAAGTGATCGAGACGAAAGACAACTTCAATTATTCGCGCGGTTGGTTGTTCACCTACGGCCCATATTATCACGCCGGCTTGCGCGCCAAATATGCCATCAATGACAAACTTGCGTTGACCGGGTTTCTCGTCAACGGCTGGGATAATCTGTTTGAGAACAACGTGAACAACAATGCGGGCAAAACAGTCGGCTTTCAGGTGGGCTTAACCCCCACCAAGAAATTTGCTTTGACGCAAACCTATCTGGCCGGGCCAGAAGCACCGTTGGCTAATGTTCCGGCTGTTTCGGCGCGGGATAATTGGCGTCATGTGGCGGACACTGTGGCCACGGTTTATGTTACGGATAAGCTATCGTTATTGGGCAATTTCGTTTACGGCACGGATGGCGACAATACGGGCAAGCGCGGTAAATGGACGGGCTTTGCGGGCTATTTCAAATATGCCTTCAATGATAAGCTGGCGTTCTCCCCCCGCTTTGAAATCTTGCATGACAAGAATGGTTTGCGCACTGGCACCGCGCAAACCGTCAAAGACATTACCTTGACACAAGAGTTGAAGCTGCTCAATAACTTCATTACGCGCCTGGAATATCGCCGCGATTTTTCCAATCGGAAATTCTTTACCAACGCAGCGGGCGTAGCGAAGGATAACCAAAATACTTTCCTGCTCGGCGTGAGCTATTTTTTTACCTCGAAGGGACAATGATGGCCAGCCGCGCCTGTTTAGTGCCAGATGCTATACCTTAAACGGTCGCAATCTGAGCTTTTTCAACGCCAGGGATCAAAGCGGCAAAGGCACAAAGAACAGCAACCGATGCCGGCTCTTTAATCCTTTGCCGCTTTGATCCCTGGCGTAAATCCTTTGTTCAAGTTATGCCCTTTCGCAGTATAGCTTGAATGATGCCTCAGCGGACTTAACTTCAGATACTACCCTTGGCAATCGCACCCCAGCGCCTCATCCTTAATTTCCTGCTTTGGATGTGCCCCTCGTGCCACTGTGCAGCTTGATCGCCTGTGCGGTGAGCGCTGAGTTGACCAAATCACACCCCGCGAATCGTCGTCAATTACCAAAATCCGTTCCACCTAAGCCTTTCATGGTTGGAGTCTCGACCATGAAATCCCGCAACCACGTTAGCGCGATAGCCCTGAGTTGCTGCGCAAATTTG
>JANMKN010000097.1:0-10399 GCA_031372065.1 Abditibacteriaceae bacterium
GTGGATGGGAAAACCGCAAAGGCATCTGCACCACTATCAAAAAGGAGTGGAATTTGTCCGCCGCCGTGCCAGAAGATTTTCAAGGCATTCCAACGGTCAATCCTCAAAAGTCGTGGTTTTTTTCATACGCAGCCAGCCGGGATGTGAATGACATTCCTTCACTATGGCAATTGGCACGCATGGTTTTTGATAGCACTCCAGAGCATCTGGACAGCAAAGTTTTCAGTCGCTGCTTAGAGGTTAAACAAGTGGGTCTGGCAAAGTTGACCATGGGGATGTTTTGGCTGACTCCCAAAGGATACATTGCTCTTGATTCTCTGATGCGCGCCTATTTTGAAGCGCGTAACATTGAAGCGGATTGGCAAGCTATTAAAGCCGGTGACGCTGACGCTTATCGCGCACTCATAAGCGATGTCCACGCAAAGTTGGGCTATAATTACCCACAAATTTCTCTGGACGCCACCAAAGATTTGGCGGCAGGTGAGATAGTGAATGTAGAACCCGGCGATGACCCCAGCGAGACACTACCACTTTTTCCTCTGAATCAAATCCTCTACGGGCCACCGGGCACTGGAAAAACCTATAACACCATCAATCGCGCCGTCGAAATCATTAATGGCGAAGCGCCCCCAGACCGCAAAGAATGCGCAGCGCGATTCGAGGAATTGCGCGAAGCTGGTCAAATCGGTTTCGTGACGTTTCATCAAAGTTTTTCCTACGAAGAATTCATCGAAGGCTTGCGGCCAGTAATTGACGAGGATAATGAAGGCGGTGCCCACTATAAGGTGCGAGATGGTATTTTAAAGGACATGGCGTTGCGAGCAATTGAGTCGTTGTATCTGATACCATCAGCTACAGCGATGCCTGTCATTGCTTCGCCAGATTCGCAAGAACCAAATTCAACGTCTTTTGATACTCTATGGGAGCGTCTCTGTGAAAAATTTCAAAATGGATTCTTGCTTGATGGCCTCACTACCAAGCATCGTTTTCACCTTACAATCAACGGAAACTCTATAAGCGGGAAAGAGGTAAACGATAAATCTAAACCGAAATGTGAGGTAACCAAAGGTCAAGTCGCTCATATTTGGCAGAATATGAAAATCGATCAAAGACCCGATCCGATTTCTATTTTAAGTGCCGCTGGTGCTAATCAAAAAGCTACTTACGAAAGAAAAACTAATCTTATTGGTGCAATCATAGGAGAAATGCGCCGCATGGCACAAACCCGCGTTAAAACGACTCAAGATACGCTCGACGTAAACCTCTCCACAGATTCAAATGACACATCGCCTATTTGGATTGGCGCGGTGACGCGCTTTGTCCTTATCATTGATGAAATCAATCGCGGCAACATCTCCAAGATCTTTGGGGAATTGATTACGCTGCTCGAACCAGACAAGCGACTGGGCGAAACCAACGCATTGCGCGTGATTTTGCCGTATTCAGGTGACACTTTTGCGTTGCCGCCAAACCTCTATGTAATCGGCACCATGAACACGGCAGATAAAAGTTTGGCGCTGCTGGATGTGGCCTTGCGCCGTCGTTTCACCTTCACGGAAATTCGCCCCGACTTCACCAATGAAAGCATCTGCACCGGTCTGACACCGGCTATGCGCGCCGTGCTAATTGAACTAAACAAGCGCATTATGCTGGTGCTGGATCGGGAGCATCGCCTCGGTCATTCCTTTTTCATTGGCGTGCAATCGCCAGAGGACTTTAACACCGTTTTCGCCGACAAAATTGTGCCGCTGTTGCAAGAGTATTTTTATAACGACTGGGACGGTTTACGCAGCGTTTTAGGCGAGAAAGAGAACGGTTCAATCGTCGGCACGATGCCGCAAATCGAAGGAGTCAAAGGCCGCAATCGTTATGCATGGTGGCATGATCTCGATCAAGCCAATCCCGATTTCCTCGCTGTGCTGTGCAAAAACTTCGGCATTGGAAATACATCAGCCAACAGCGCCAGCGACACGGAAACCACAAGCGCATGAACACTCTCCGCCTTTGCGAATGGAGTAGCGTGCGCGCCGATGCCCATTGGACGAAGGAGCGGCGCGAAGCCGTGCAAGAGGCGGCAGAAGCGTGGAAAGCAACACATAAACTCAATGCCTTGCCCCTCGAATGGAGCGGCCCAGATGGTTGCACGCTGCGCTGCCGCCAGTGGGTCGGCGTGGTGGAAATCGAAGATGGGCGCGTCGAGATTTATCCCAAGACCGACAAATCGCTCATCAACAAAAACGCGCCGAGCGACCAAGAAGCGCAAAGCACACTGTGCGACTTGCTACGCTTGTTAGAAGCCTCCAATTACGGCGATTGGGTCGAAACAGACCGCGCCGCGTTAAACGTGGCGGAACTGACTTTCGTTGACCTGTGGGCTTACCTTTTAGCACGCCACCTGTGGCCGCAGTTGCGGCGCGGATTACCCAGTGCGTATTTGCCACATGAAGACGAATTGAACACGGTGCGAGGACGCATTTTGGTATCGCGCCAACTGTCGCGCTTTCAAGAGCGCGTAGATCGCATAGCTTGCGCATGGGATGAATTCTCACCCGATACGGCACTGCTGCGCCTGCTCAAATGCGCCTGTCGTTTTCTGCGCCGTCGTGTTTCGCATCCTTTGGCAATGGGTTTATTGGGCGATTGTCTTTTCATGCTGGATGAGGTGGCCGAGGTGCCACCAACGGATGCTTTGCGCGCCACAGAGCGCATGGTCTGGACACGAGCCACAGAACGCTTTCGCCCTACCTTCCAGTTAGCGCGGCGCATCTTGGCCGGACAAGGGCCGCGAATGCAAGCGGGCCACGAAAACACTTGGGTTTTTTTGGTAGATATGAATCGAGTCTTTGAAGCGTTCGTGCGCGTGGCTCTCGAAGATAAATTCAAAATCGTGGTCGAAGAACAGCAGGATATTGGTTACCTGTTTCAACATCCATCACGCCTTAAACAACTACCGGACTATCTGTGGAACCTCGACGGTCAAGCATGGATTGGCGATGCCAAGTGGAAACTACTGGCCGGGAAACTGGCCGATGAAGAAAGCGAAGAAAGCAGCAATGACAAAGCGCGCCTCTCGCCCGCCGATGTGCGGCAGTTGACTACTTATGCCGAGCTGCTCTGGCGCAA
Organism: Abditibacteriaceae bacterium; assembly: GCA_031372065.1. Taxonomy (GTDB): domain Bacteria; phylum Armatimonadota; class Abditibacteriia; order Abditibacteriales; family Abditibacteriaceae; genus DASWNL01. Next base: position 3,124 of record JANMKN010000097.1, read on the forward strand.
GCACAGCAAGAAAGAGGCATTGGCTACGCGTCCGCAATTGGCCGTTTTCTATCCGGGTTTGGGTGCTACATCAACGCAGATGCATCAAACGTGGAATGACACGCGCCTTTACCTTGTGCCTCTGAATGTTAGCGAATGGGCCGTGCCCAAAGATGCCCTGCCAGATGATTTCGATGGTGCCACGAGGTCGCATCTCACATGACAAAAATTGTTCTTCTCGGCGCTGGAAGCTATGTTTTCGGGCCGAGTATCCTTGCACAGTTGTTTTTGGAATATGCTCTCGACGGTGTGACTTTGGCGTTGGTTGATCCAGATGTGGAACTGGCCGAACGCATGGCTGGTGTGGCAAGACGCATGGCGCGCGAGGGTGGTGTGCGCGCCACTGTGACAGTCCATAGCGAACGTCGCACCGCATTACCGGATGCTGAGTTCGTCGTCTGCGCGGTGGCGGTTCAACTCAAAGCGCGCTTTGCTACCGATTTGCAGTGCATCGCGCGCTATTATCCCGACCATTTGGTGACGGAATTCGGTGGTGTGGCGGGTATTAGCTACTCGCTGCGCCAAATTGTCATGATGGAAAGCCTGTGCGCCGATATGCGTGAGTTGTGCCCAATGGCGCGCTTGTTGAATGTCTCCAATCCGCTGCCCCGCGTGTGTCAGGCCGCTGCGGAAAGTGGCGTTGAAACCTACGGATTTTGCAGCGCATCGCTAACAGGATATAGCTTGTTATGGCGCTTGTTGACTGGCAAACGTGTGGACTATCCCTATACCGCACCGCGCGAAGCATGGCTGGCGACAATGGCCGGACTGAATCATTTTTGTTGGGTTGTGGAGTTACGCGAACGGGCAACGGGCCGCGATTTGCTTCCCGAAGTGCAAGAGCGATTGGCGCGGGGAGAGGGCACCGACAATCCGCTGTGCGAAGGCATCTCTCGTGAGACAGGTGGCTTCTTGGTGCCGCACGATGGTCATGTGCATGATTTCCTACCACCCAGCGGGCATACGCATAGTCTTGCTGAAATGTCACATGGCGGCGCGCTCGAACGCAGTGCGCGCCTTGAATTGTTGCGACGGGTGGCCGCAGGGGAAGCCGATTGGACACCGCTCTTGGAACATGAGGCGTGGGAAAAGCCTGTTGCCCTTATCGCCGCTTTATGTGGTGGCGAGGTCGCTGAGTTACATTCGTTAAATGTGCTGAATAACGATGTGATAGCGAATCTGCCTCCGCAGGTTTTTGTGGAAGTGCCTGCTACGGTGGACAAAGATGGTATTCATCCTCGACCTTGTGTTTTGCCACCACTTGCTGAGGATTTGTGTCACCGCACTGCTGCTGTGACCGATGCCATTGTGCGCGCCGGACACACGCATAGTTCGATGGCATTGCGTGAGGCCGTCGAACTTGATCCTACCCTCGTAAACAAAACTGCCGGTTGGCAGGCACTCCAAGCCTGTGTAAATGCGCACGCTGACTTGTTACCAGAGTTTGGGCTTACCCCATAGTGGTAATAACCGCCAAATAGTGGTAATCATAGTAGTAATGAAATCCTTTGAGGCAGGCAAGGTTGGCCTTCAGCCCATTTCGCAGACCATGTTACAAAGTGTGCGAACACTGGGGGAGTTCAAAGGCCGTCAGGTGCTTTATTTGCGACAAACACCTCATGTTTTGGATGCCTTGCGACAAGCGGCCATTGTGCAAAGCACGGAGTCCAGTAACCGCATTGAGGGTGTAGTGGCGTCGTTCGGGCGCATACAAGCGATTGTGGCGCATCAATCACCGCCACAGAATCGCTCAGAGCAGGAAATCGCTGGCTACCGTGATGTGCTAAATACTGTTCACACCAGCTATGCTTACATCCCATTCACGCCGAATGTGGTGCGCCAACTGCACGGAGACCTCTACAAATACACCTCAACAACAGGTGGCAAATGGAAAAGTAGTGACAATGAAATAATCGAGCGCGCCGCCGATGGCACACGCGTGGTGCGCTTCCAACCAACTCCTGCATGGGCGACACCGAGCGCAATGGATGAACTGCACGGTTATTTCAACGAGGCGTCAAGCAATGGTGAAATCGAACCACTGCTGCTCATTGCCTCTTATGTGCTGGACTTTTTGTGCATCCATCCATTTCTCGACGGCAACGGGCGTTTGTCAAGGTTGCTGACATTACTGTTGCTTTATCAGGCTGGCTACGAAGTCGGGCGCTACATAGGATTAGAGAGGATTGTCGAGGAGTCGAAAGAATCCTACTATGGTGCATTGGGGCACTCATCGCAAGGATGGCACGAAGGCCACCATGATTTGCAGCCGTGGACAGAATACTGGCTTGGCACACTGCTGGCTGCCTACCGTGAGTTGGAGGGTCGAGTTGAAACGCTCACCTCAGCGCGTGGTGCCAAGACTGAAATGGTGTTGGACGCCTTTGGGCGCTTGCCGCATGAATTTCGACTAACTGATTTGGAGCGTGCCTGCCCACACGTTACCCGCGACATGATCCGCGTTGTTTTGAATCGCCTCAAACAGGAAGGTCGTGTGCAAGCCGTTGGACGCGGTGCAGGTGCTGTCTGGCACAAAATCGGAAATTGATTCGGAAATTGATCGTGTTGTTCATAACAAATTTGCTGCTTGTTTCGTGGTGTCCACAGGGCGAGAGACATTCGGAAGTGGAACTCATTCTTGATATGGTTGATTACTATGGGCAGGAGCTAAGTTTGCCCTTCCACTTCAAGAACGCAAACGGTGCGCTAAGGTCTATAATATTGTAAGCCAGTTTGAGTGGCTGAGAGATAAAAAAGGATTTCGATGCGCGCTTCTCATTTTGTCATTTTCACATTGGGAATATTGGGCCTACAGTCTCCTCATTTGTCTGTGGCCCAAAGCGTGGCAGCGTCCTCAACAGGAACGCTGTCGAAACTGCCGGTGCGCGAAGTGACCATTTTCAAAGATGGTCATGCTTTTGTGTTACACGAAGGCGCGTTGCCCGTTGATACCAACGGCGAACTGGTGCTGGATAATCTGCCAACGCCCGTAGTGGGCACGTTTTGGCCTTATCAAGTGAATGGAAAATTGCGCGGTGTGGTGGCGAGTCGCGAGCCTGTAACCACACAACGCACAGCGCTTTCGGTTTACGAATTATTGAAAGCCAACGTGGGCACCGACGTTACTATTGTCGAAACGCCGGAGCGGCGCTTCGATGCGAAGATTTTGGACGTGCCGCAACCTCCGCCAAGTGATGCTGCTGTCGAAGGAACTCCACCGAATCGCTACGAACGCTCTGTTATTGAGGGGGCACCCCAGCAACCCGAAGTCATTTTGTTGCAAACCAATGAGGGTGTGTTAGCCCGACCTTTGAACTCGATTACGCAAGTCATTTTTAAGAATGCGCCTCAGAAAACGGTGGCGACACCTGAGTTTCGCAATCTCCTACGTTTGCAATTAGACGGAGCCAAGCGGCCCACCGGAGAAGCCGTGCAAGTCGGAATGGTTTATTTGCAAAAAGGCTTGCGTTGGATTCCCAGTTACCGATTGGCTTTGGATGGAAAGGGACACGCCAACGTCAAGATGCAGGCGACTCTGGTCAACGAGTTGGTAGATTTGCAAAATGCAACCGCCAACCTTGTCATTGGCGTGCCCTCCTTTGCTCTTAAAGACACTATAGACCCATTGGCACTGCAAAACACCTTTGCACGTTTATCGCCGCTTTTCGATCCGGCCTCGCGCAGCGCCGGTGCCTTTTCTAACGCTTTGCAAGCACAGATAGCGTCGAATTCCTACGCGCGCATCAATGATAATGCTAATGAACAACCGGGCAATGCGGCGGGTATCGCGGACAGCGGCAACACCGAAGATTTTTTTGTTTTCACCGCCAAGAATCTCTCACTACGCAAAGGCGAGCGCATGGCGTTTCCACTGGCTCAATACGATCTTTCCTATCAAGACATATACACTCTTGAAGGCGCGGCAAAACCGCCCGTTGAGGTCTACCGTAGTCTTAACTACGAGCAACAAAACACCATTAACAAATCGCTGACTTCGCCCAAAGTCATGCACCAAATTCGCTTGCTGAACACTGGCACGCAACCTTTGACCACGGCCCCGGCGCTTATTGAGAGCAACGGGCGTTTATTAGCTCAAACTCTGATGACCTATACCGCCAGCGGCGGGCGTAGCGACCTTGATTTGGCGCCCGCCGTTGATGTCACAGTCAAGCGCCTTGAAACCGAAACCAAACGCACGCCCAATGCACTCAAATGGCGTGACGACAATTATACCCGTGTTGATGTGGGAGGCCGTCTGGTGATTACCTCGTATCGCAACGAGCCGATAACTTTGGAGCTAACGCAGCAGTTCATCGGCACCGTTGATAGCGCCGAGCAGAAAGGAGTTATCCGCAAGCTCGGATTGGGCGATGATGACGGTGAATCCGCCGACGCAAACGTCCCCACATGGTGGAACTATAACTCTGGTGATTGGCGTGCCGTTAACGGATTGAGTTCGGTGAAATGGACTGTCACTTTGCCGGCCAAAAAGAGCATGGAAATTCCCTATAGCTACCACTATTTTTGGCGCTAATGCAATACGAATCCAAGGGGGCACTTTGGCAATTCAACGTGTCCATTGTGCTTATCTTCCCAAGGTCGGCCCTGAAACAGCACAAGAAATCTCGTCATGCAAGCAATTATCATCACGCGCCCCGGCGGACCCGAAGTTTTAGAAATCCAAAAGCGCCCTTTACCGGAACCAAGTAGCAACGAAGTGCGCGTGCGCGTCTTGGTGGCCGGACTCAATCGCGCCGACATCTTACAGAGGCAGGGCCATTATCCGGCGCCGCTCGGCTCACCTCCCGATATTCCCGGCATGGAGATTGTCGGCTTGGTAGATGCAATAGGCGCAAATGTCATGGATTGGAAAACAGGCGCGCGCGTTTTTGGTCTTGTGGGCGGCGGAGGTTATGCCGAATACATCGTGACACATGAACGTCTTTTGGCCCCGGTGCCTGATAATCTCACCAGTGTTGAGGCAGGAGCTGTGCCCGAAGCCTTCATGACCGCGCATGATGCTTTGTTTTCACAAGCGGAACTGAAAATGGGTGAACGAGTGCTAATTCATGCCATTGGTTCGGGTGTAGCAACTGCCGGTTTGCAATTAGCAAAAGCTAACGGCTGCACCGTATACGGCACGGCGCGTTCACCGGAGAAATTAGTGAGGGCGCAAGAGATGGGCTTGGATAGTGCGTTACCTTTACCGGACTTTGTGTCTGCTGTCCAAGAATCCACCAACTCGGTAGGAGTGCAGGTCGTGATGGATTTCGTAGGTAGCCCCTATTTTCAAAGTAATCTCGAAGCGTTATCAATACTGGGACGCTTAGTGCAGGTTGGCACAATGGCTGGAAGAAAAGCAGAAATGGATTTGGGAATGCTCATGCAAAAACGCTTGCGTCTTATGGGAACTGTTATGCGAAGCCGTCCACTCGAAGAAAAGGCATGGGTGATGCGTCGCTTTATAGAGCAAGTAGTGCCTTTATTGGCAAATGGCAAGGTAAAGCCTGTAGTGGATAAAGTGTTTCCACTAAGTGAAATCGCGCAGGCACATTTCTATATGGAAAATAATGCCAATTTTGGCAAAATCCTGTTGCAAGTCTCTGATAACTAATAAAGGGGCAAAACTATCACGTTACTATCCCACTTGGTCTTGACGGCGAATTGGCATAGTAACTTTCGTAAGCGGAGCGAGCCTTGGGCTGATTAGACAGTGCTACTTCCATTCCGCCCAATCCTGACTTGTTTAATGCGGTGCAGGGGCGACAAGAGGAGATTTTTCTTTACAGACGAGCATAAAGCACACCTCCTAAAAACTCTCTTGCGTTCAGATAAACGGATTGGCTATAATAACCAGTGAAAATGTGGCGCAAAAAACAGCACTACAGTTTCAAAAAAGAGGGCAACCAAATTTCCGAAAACCCCTTGTAGATCAAGGGGTTTAGCCTTTTCGGTAAGCACTACCTTGACACGGTAGGGGTCAGAGGTTCAAATCCTCTATCGCCCATGGAGAATAAGGGATTTTTCGACAAAAACCCTTATTCTATAAGGCTTTTAGGGTCTTAGGAAGTTGTGGTTGCCCTCCTAAATTTGTTGTTTTAGGAGGACAAAATGAAAAATTCAGCACTACAAATTCAGCACTACAGTGTAAAAAAGCTGTAGACCTTGAAATCGGTAATCATGTGGTTACCGAACGTTTGGTGCGTCTCTCTGAGGACTGGCTTGCTGACTGCCAGATTCGCCAACATTCCCCGCGAACCATTGAGTTGCGTCGCACCTTAATTGGACGCCTGCAATGGTTTCTCAATGACCGCGACTTGTCGCAATGCGGAAAATCGGAACTTCGCCAGTTTTTTGCTTATCTGTCCACCGGCCATAATCGTAATTGGAGTTACCCCTGAAATATGGACAATTAGTTAAGCAAGGATTGTTCGTAGTCGTGTGGACTTAAATAGCCCAGGGTTGAATTGATCTTTCCTTGAAAGAGTGGACACGGAATGATAGAGGATTGAAAAATGAAACCAATCCGCCCCAACATCTCCAAAGGTGCGACTTACCCGCCTGAGTTCCGGGAAGAAGCCGTGCGTTACTGGCTCTCCAGCGGCCAAACTTTGACTGCCGTGGCTTCCGATTTGGGCTTGTCGCCTCAATGCCTGCGCGATTGGCGTAAGCAGATGGAAGCCACTCCATCGCACACTCGCGCCGTTGATACCGCTGCCGCGCCTCCTTCAAGTGAGTTGGCTTTGGCGCGTGAGATCGGTCAGTTGTGTCGTGAGTTGGAGACCATGACGCGCCAACGGGACATTTTAAAAAGGCTATCAGCCCTGCCCATTCATGGGCGCCCGTTTCGGAAGACAAGGCCATCAGCGGAGGTTTGAAGTGATCCAAAACATCATAAAGCCTTCGGCATCCGCATCGGCTTTTGAAGTGCGTGTGGTGTGCGCGGCTTTGGGCGTTTCGCCCAGCGGCTTTTACGCGCACCGCCATAAGCCAGAGCGCCTTCGCCGCTGCGAAGATAAGACGAGGATAAGACGAGGATAATATCTTAGCGAATGAACTCCGTAGTGCTTTTGAGACTTTTGAGCAGAGCGGAGGCACTTAGAGTCTGTCTTCATAAGTGCCGGTAACGGAAGGTTGGATCAGGATTGAACGCCGGTTTTAAGCGTCTAAGCCAACGATGGAGTGAGGCCACTTGCAAGGTCGCTCGGCTACAGTCGGGATTCTGCTCATAATCACG
>JANMKN010000360.1:0-23216 GCA_031372065.1 Abditibacteriaceae bacterium
AAGTTATCCGCCGCCAACAAGGACTAGTCCCAAGAGCCAGTAAAATAAGGCTTTATGCCCCGCAATCTATAAAAGAGCGTCCTGAAAAGGTCGCTCTTTTGATTTGCGTGTCGCGCTTCGTTGTGATTCTTTACGGGCGCCCTCTATGCAGGGGGTTCTATTCTATAATTTCCTCATGCCTGAATTGATTTGGACGGGAAAATATGATGAGCGCGACAAAAAAGTCGCGCCGCTGAAGGTGTCGCTGCCGTTTCAGACCATTGAAACGGTCAACGAAAGCAATAACGAACGCACCATTCAACTGGTGCGACAACGCCACCGAGCTAACCGGAACGCTGTGGCGCTACCACAAAGTGCCGCAAAACGATTTCAACAAATTGCAGCCGAGCGACTTTGAAGATGTAGTCACAGCGTTTATAGAACCCCACGCGTAAGCGCTGGGCTTATGGGTATATCAGCCCGTCGCTTACGCTCTGGGTTCGCCTTTAGCATAGTCTATTTCTGACCGACTACTTTTTGTCCGACTATTTACGGGTAAATAATGGTGGACATTAACCAACAAAGACATTAATTGGCAAAAGGTTTCTTGCGGATTAACCTTGCGCAGGAATACAAGCGACAAAATGTGGCATTAATTTATCGCGGCGCGTTTTTATTTTTCGTTTTAGACCACGCTTTTCCAATTGGCATCGCGCAAACCGACTAATTCGCCGGTGCTGTCGCCGAACGAATTTTGCGGCGTGCCCATGCACGAAAGCATGGTGCGATAAAGGTTACAAAGCGGGGTTTTCTTGTCGTAAACCAAGTGGCGTCCGGTGGCAAGCTGCCCACCCGCCTTGCCCGCAAGAACTATCGGCAAGTTTTCCGGGACGTGGCCGTTGCCATCTTTCATACCGCTGCCAAACATCACCATGCAGTTGTCCAGCAGCGTGCCGTTGCCTTCTTTGATGCTCTTCAATTTGTCCAGCAAATAGCCGTATTGTTGAATGTGCCAGATATTGATTTTCTGATACTGCTCCAATTTCGCGGCATCGTTTTCGTGATGCGAAATTTGATGATGGCCGCCGTTTACGCCTTCCAAAAACGAGAAATTCTTGCCCGACACTTCGTTGCCAAACATAAAAGTCGCCACACGTGTGGCATCCGTCCAAAAGGCTAAGGCGATGATGTCCATCATCAAGCGCACTTGTTCGGTATGGTCAATCGAGCGCTCACTTTGGCGTGCCGGGTCAGCGTAATAATCTTTGATACGCCCGCCGAGTTTTTCGATTTCTATGCGCGACTGGGGATCGGCATCCATTTCGGCTTTGCGGCGCGCGGCATCGAAAGCGATACGCTTTTCTACAGAGCGAATCGAAGAAAAATACTCGTCTAATTTGGCGCGATCAGCGCTGCCAATTTGTCCGCGCAAATTTTTCACTTCGTCCATCACAGCGTCAAGCACGCTTTGGTCGCCCTGCATTTCCAGCGCGCTACGCATGGTGCGCGGGCGAAACAAGCGATCAAAAGCTTGCTGCGGATTAATCTCGCGCGTAACGGGCGTGGTCGGCGTGTTCCACGAAATATGGCTACCATACAAGCGCGTAAAACCGACGTTGGTGTCCACGCCCATTGTAACGGGTTCAACCGAAAGTTCAAGCGATGGTAACGGCGTTAAATTACCAATGTGCTGCGCCACCATTTGATCGAGAGATACGCCGCCCGAACGCAATTCGCTGCCGGTGGTTTTTGTAATCGCGGTGCCCGTCAGCCACGGCGCGACTTTGACATAGTGTCCATCGCCCTGAATGCTGGCCTTGTTCATCAGCTCGGTCAGCACCAAGATGTCCGATTTCACGTTCGCCAACGGCTCTAAAATCGGTGACAGTTTCCAATCGGCGTCTTTGCCTTCGGGCAGCCACGATTTGGCGTTGACGCCGTTGGGCATATAAAGCGCCGCCATGCGAATCGGCGGGCCACCGGCGGCATTGGGCGCCGATTCTGTTTTTCCATCGGCCCATGCCGGACGCGCCATCGCATCCAGCCACGGCAAGCACATCGAAACACCAAGGCCTTTGAGAATCGTGCGACGTGAAATTTCTTTGGTCATATGAAACTTTTTCATAAAACGCAAATTACGCGAAATTTGAGTTTTATTTCTAATTTTTCCGATATTGAAACGGATAGCTTTTGGCAATTTCCAGCATCAGTGTTTGCGCCTTGAAATCGCTATCGGCCAACTTTTTCGAGAGGACGCGGACGGTTGGCACATCTACCGGTTCCAGACCACGCCCCAGAGCATAAGCCAGCATCTTTTCGGTTAAGTTGCGCGCGAAATCGGCGCGGCGCTGTTTTAAATGCTCTTTCAGTTCGGCGACGCCAGTGAACTTTTCGCCGGTGGCTAAAACACCCGATGCATCAACCGTGCCGCCGCCAATCTCTTCACGCCAACGGCCAATCGGGTCGTAGTTTTCCAAGCCGAAGCCAATCGGGTCCATGCGCGCATGGCATCCAGCGCAATTGGGGTCTTTGCGATGCGCTTCCAAACGCTGTCGGAAGGTTAGACCATCCTTCACGGCATCGTTGGGCGGCAAGGCGCCGGCATTGGGCGGCGGCGGCGGCGGCGGCGTGCCGAGAATCTCTTCCAACACCCATTTGCCGCGCAACACCGGACTGGTTCGCTGCGGATATGACGTGACCGTGAGAACTGCCGCCGTAGTTAAAATGCCGCCGCGTTGATGGCCTTCCAACTTCACGCGCCGCATCGCTTCGCCCGTCACGTCTTTGATGCCGTAATGCTTCGCCAAATCTTCGTTGACAAAGGTGTAATCAGCGTTTAGCAAATCGAAAATTGTTTTATCATCGCGCACGATGGACGCGAAAAATTGCGTGACTTCATTCGCCATCGCTTCGCGCAAAGCGGGCGTAAATTGCGGGAATTTTCCGGGGTCGGGCTGCGAAACGCCGTAGAGTTCGCGGGTGTGCAGCCACTGCTCCGAAAAACTCTGCGCCGTCGCGCCGAACTTCTCATCGGCTATTAAACGCTTCACTTGTGCTTCTAAAACTTTCGGGTTGTGTAGTTTCTTTTTTTCGGCCAAACCCAGCAATTCACCATCGGGCATCGAAGACCACAAAAAGTAAGACAGGCGGCTTGCCAGTTCCCAATCGCTGATGAGATACGGCCTGTCGCCGGGTTGTTCACGCTCGATACGAAACAAAAAGTGCGGCGAGATTAAAACGGCTTTTATCGCCAATTTCACAGCGTCTTCAAAACTCGCACCGCGCTTGATGGCGCCGTTGTAAAGGTTCATTAAGCGGTCGGTTTCGGCGATGGAAATCGGGCGGCGAAAGGCGCGACTGCCTAATCTTTCAATAATCAAACGCACCGCGACTTCGGGTTTGCGTTTTTTGCTGGGCCGTGCGATGAACAACTTTTCTGGCGTCGCTTCTTTTAGAACTTTATCTGCCGCTTCGAGATAATTCTCCATCAAAATCGGCGGCAAAAACAGCGTGTCGGCGTTATTATCGAAACCGCCGCCACCACCGCCATCAGCCGGAAATTTGTCGGCGGGTTTGCTGGTGACACCGAGCAATTCGCGCACGGTGTTGTTGTATTCCAAGCGATTGAGACGATGAATAATTTTGCGGCCCGGATCGCTTGGTGCGGAGGTATCGGTTAGCTCATTTAACGCGGTGCGCAGCCAATTTTCCAGCGTTTCGCGTTCTGGGTCGGTGGGTTGTGGTTTGCCGCCGGGCGGCATCGCACGCTCATGCACTTGCGTCAAAACTTTGTGCCACATTTGCAAATCGCGCCCGATGGAAAGAGGGGTATCAAAACCCGCCAAATTCACGCCGCCGGACTGCTTTTTCGCGCCGTGACAGTTATCGCAATACTTATCAAGCAGCGGGCGAATTTCCTTGTCGTAGCTGGCATTGGCCGCGACGGGAACGTATTTTTTCTCTTCGCCATGTCCGTTGGCACCATAAAAAAGCACCGCGCCCAGCAACCCGGACGCCACATAAAAAGTCGAATTCTTTTTGCAACGCATTATCATCAAATTGTCTTTTTTGAACCTCGCCACGCGACAGCGTTGCGCGACGGCGTTACAATGAATTGTGAATCACTTTCCACAACTACACTTTGCAAAGGGACGACTTACCATGATCGAAAAACTCACTTTTGGCCGCACCGCACACGATAGCACACGCACAATTTTTGGCGCGGCAGCTTTTGGCGGCGTAACGCAACAAGAAGCCGACAAAACGCTTGAAGACTTGCTGCAATACGGCGTCAACCACATTGATACTGCCGCCAGCTACGGCGATTCGGAATTGCGCATCGGGCCGTGGATGAAAAATCATCGCCACGACTTTTTCTTAGCCACCAAAACCGGCGAGCGCACTTACGAAAAAGCGCGCGACCAGATTCATCGCTCGCTCGAACGCTTGCAGGTTTCGCAACTCGATTTAATTCAGTTGCACTGCTTGATTGACCCGCAGGAATGGGAAACCGCCCTCGGCCCCGGCGGTGCTTTGGAAGCCTGCATTGAAGCGCGCGGAGCTGGTCTGGTGCGTTTTATCGGCGTAACCGGACATGGTGTTACCGTCGCAAAAATGCACCGGCGCGCTTTGGAAAAATTCGACTTCGATTCGGTTTTGCTGCCCTACAATTTGCCGATGATGGGCAACGAAGAATACGCTGCGGATTTCGAGGCACTTTTAACGGTTTGCGAGGCCAAAAATGTGGCTGTCCAGACCATAAAATCCATCTGTCGCAGCCCGTGGCACGAAAAGGAGCGCTTCGCGGCGACTTGGTATGAGCCGCTACGCGAACAAGATGATATTGATGCCGCCGTCAACTGGGTTTTAGATCGTCCGGGCATTTATTTGAACACAGCGGGTGATATTCACTTGCTGCCGAAAGTTTTAGATGCAGCGGCGCGTCATCAACACAGCAGCGCAACGCAAGAGCATCTGGAAACCTTGGAGATGGCGCCTTTGTTTGTGTAACCGGTTTTGGCGGAGTGACTTAATAAAACTTAACCATGCTTCTACACAATAACGAGGATTTTGACGCTTAAACTGCCTCTAACCTGGCGTGAAAATTGAACATTATCCGCCAGTCAGACAATTTCCTTATGAAGCGTTGGCTTTTTCTCCTCATTCCTCTTGTCGTTCTCGGCGGCCTGATTACATGGCGTCTGGGACAAAAAAAGAGCGACAGTAAAAAACAAAAAGAATCCAAAGAGATGCGTGTCAAAGCGCCCAAACCGGTCACGGTGATGCCGGTGCAGGTGCGCGACATCGTGCAAACCTACGAGGCTGTTGGCTCCGTCGAATCGCCCGATAACATTGATATTTCGCCGAAAGTCACCGGGCGCCTTGAAGCCGTCGCTGTGACGATTGGCGACAATGTGCGACGCGGCCAGATGATCGCGCGACTTGACCCATCCGAAGTCGAAGCCGGCGTGCGCAGTCAGCAGGCCAATGTCGCCGAGGCGCGTTATCGTTTGGCGCAGGCCCGCATCAATTCCAATCCGGCGCTGGTGGCGGTGCTGTCCGAAATTCGTCGCCAGCAAACCGAACTCGTCAATGCACAAAACGCCTACAAACAAGCACTCGCCAGCGACACAGCACAACACAGCGGCGCCTTGGCTTCGGTGACTGATGCCGCCGGACGCATTAAAAACGCGCAAGCGGGCGTCAATTCCGAACAAGCGACTTTTAATCAAGCCAAAGAATCGTATGCCGAGCAAATTGCCGCCGCGCAAGCGGCTGTAACCGATGCACAAGGCCGCGTCAAAAGCGCCGAAGCCGCAATTGACAGCGCGCAAGCCGATTACAATCAGGCCAAAGAAAATTACGACAAGCAAGTCGCTGCGGCGCAATCGGCAGTCACTGAGGTGCAAGGCCGCGTTGAGGCCGCCGAAGCCGATATTCGCAGCGCGCAAGCCGATATTCGCAGCGCGCAAGCCAATTTGGACAACGCGCAAACCAAATATAACCGCACTTATTCACTTTATAAGCAAGCGTTTATCGCCGCGCAAGATGTGGACGATGCCCGCGCCGGTGTCAAAGTGGCGCAGGCCGATGTGGACGCCAAAAAGCAGGCTCTCGAAAGTGCAAAATCGCAAAAATCCTCGGCGTTAGCGCAAAAGCAAAGCGCGCAAAAACAAGCCGACATCGTAGCAACCAAAGGCAAAGCCGACATCGAAGTGGCGCGCACCAAAGTAGCTGGGGCGCAAGCGGCGCGCGATTCGGCCCGCGCCCAACAAGACGCCGCCGAAAAGCAAACCTCTATCGCACGCACCAAAGGCAACGCTGATGTGGAAGTGGCGCGCTCGAAAGTGGCGCAGGCCCGTGCCGCGCAATCTTCCGCCGAAGCGCAAAAGAGTGCCGCGCAACAGCAAGTCAAAGTCATCGGCAGCAAAAGCGAGGTGGACATTGACGCCGCACGCACCCGCGTGGCGCAGGCGCAAACCTCTCTGCGTGAAGCGCAATCGAACATGGCGCTCAAATCGTCTTCAGCGCAAAATTTAGCGGCTTTGCAATCCGTCGTAGATGCCGCCGAAGCCGAACTGCGCGCGGCGCGCTCACGCTTGAGCGATACGGTTCTCACCTCGCCGATTGATGGCGTAGTGACGGCGCGCAAACTCGATCCAGGCGCGGTAGCGGCGCCGGGTTCACCGATTGTCACGGTGCAATCGCTGCGTTCGGTTTGGGTTTTGTTTCCGGTGCCCGAAGAAATCTCGCGTCAAATCGCCGTCGGGCAAAATGTCGAAGTTGCTTTCGATGGCATTCCCAACCGCAAATTTATCAGCCGCATCAGCCGCATCAATCCCACCGCCGATATGCAAAGCCGCCAGTTTTCGGTGCGTCTGGTTTTGGATAATCCCGGCACAATTATCAAGCCGGGAATGTTCGCGCGCATTAAGTTGGTGACGCAACGCATCGCCAACGCCATCGTGGTGCCGCGCGAAGCCGTGCAGCAAAAAGGCGACACGGCTACCATCGTTGTAGTCGGCAAAAACAGCGAAACCGAAAAACGCGAGGTCAAAATCGGTGCCAGCGACTCGCAGGGTTTTCAAATCACCGAAGGCATCGAACCGGGCGAAAAAGTGGTTGTGATGAGCACCGGCCCGCTCAAACCCGGCCAGCAGGTAAAAACGGGTGACAAGAAAAAATAGGTTTTAGGTCTTTGGATTTTGGCCTATTACGTCAACCAAAACCGTAACCAAACACCTAAGACCCAAACCCAAATTCATGAATTTCGCAAAATTTGCAGTGACGCGGCCTGTGGCAGTCACCATGCGCATTGCCGCATTGGTGCTGATGGGTGCTGTCTGCTTTACGCGCCTGCCGGTGGATTTGCTGCCGGATATTACCATTCCCGTCGTGGCAATCAACGTCAACTGGCCCAACGTGGCGCCCGAAGAAATCGAAACGCAAGTCACGCGACCATTGGAACGCGCCGTGTCGTCGGTGCCGGGACTTTATGAAGTGTCTTCAAATTCGCAAGAAGGCAGCGCCAGCGTGCGCATTCAATTTCAATATGGCACCGACATGGGTCAGGCGGCCACCGATGTTTTGCAGCAAGTGCAACGCGCACGGCGCGAATTTCCGTCTGACCCCACGCTCGAAACGCCCATCGTTTTCAAGATCGATCCGGCGCAACTGCCGATTCTCATTTACGGCGTCAGCGGCGAAAAAGACCCAATCAAATTGCGCACTTTGCTGGACAATCAAGTGGCGCCGCTGCTCGAATCAGCGGGCGGCGTCAGCGGCGTAGCGGTTAGCGGCGGCGCGCAAAAAGCGATTGTTGTGGCTGTTGATCCAAACCGCTTGCGCGCCCATAATTTGTCGCTGCAAGACGTGTCGAGGCGCATCGTGCAGGAAAATCTCAACGTGCCTGCCGGTATCGCGCAGCAAAGCGACACCGAATACACCATTCGCAGCTTTGGTTTGTTTCGCTCGCCCAAAGAAATCGCGCAGATTCCGATTGGCATTTACAACGGCCAGTTGGTGTCGCTTGGCGAAATTGCCGAGGTGCGCGATTCGCACGCTGAAACGCGCCTTTATACGCGCCTGAATAACCAGCCGTCCGCCGGTTTGATTGTCAGCAAGCAAGACGGCGCCAACACTGTAGCAACTTCCGAAGCAGTCTCCAAAAAAATTGAGCAGGCGCAAAAACTCTATCCCGATCTCAAGTTTCGCCTCGCCTACGACCAATCGCAGTTCATCAGTAGCGCCGTGCATAATGTGCAGCATCACGCGCTTATCGGCGCGGTTTTAGCGGTGCTGATTCTGCTGTTTTTCCTGCGCAACATTCGCAGCACTTTGGTGGTGGCGCTTTCGATTCCGATTTCTGTTATCTCCACTTTTGCCCTGCTTTATGTCGGCGGATTTTCGATAAATACGATGTCACTGGGCGGCTTGGCGTTAGCTGTCGGATTGATTGTGGACGATGCCGTGGTGGTGCTGGAAAACATTTTTCGGCACATAGAACGCGACAAATTAAGCGCGCCTGAAGCGGCCATCGAGGGCACCAACGAAATCATGTCGGCGGTTGTCGCCTCGACTTTCACAGTGATCGTGGTGTTTTTGCCGTTGCTGCTCATCAAAGGCCAAACAGGGCAGATGTTTACGCAGTTTGCGCTGGTCGTTATCTTCTCGATTGCCGTTTCGCTGTTGGACGCTACTTCCGTGGTGCCAATGCTCGCGTCGCGGTTAATTCAAGGCGAAGCGCATCACGAACAAGTGGCACCAAAAAACTTTTTAGAGCGCCAATTCGCCCTGTGGGGCAAGTGGTTGGATGCGATGGACAAATCCTATCGCAACGGTTTAATTTGGGTGCTGAAACGCCGCTGGCAAGTCATCGGCAGCGTGCTTTTCCTCACTGCCGCGAGCTTTTTGCTGGTGCCATTTCTGGGCAGCGAACTGATGCCCGAAACCGACAGCGGCGACTTTCGCGTATCCGTCAAAATGCCCATCGGCACAGCGCTCGAAAAGACCGATCAGACGATGAAGCGCATTGAAAAAATCATTGCCGACAACCCGAATGTGCAGACTTCTTTTGCCGCTGCCGGCTCGAATCTGAGCATTCGCGGCACAGCGACTTCATTTTCGGCCAACGAAGGCTCGGTGACAGTCAAACTCAAAGCCGAGCGAACCAAATCCACGCAAGATGTGATTGCCGATTTGCGCAAAAAGACCGGACAAATTCCCGGTGCCCGCGTGCAAATCGCGCAGTTCGACCTCGTTTCGCGCATCATGTCGGGCGGAGAGCAAAATGTCGAAGTGGATATTTTCGGCGATGATTTGCAAGTGCTTTCGTCACTCGGCAAAGAAGTCACCGACAAAATGCGCGAAGTCTCCGGCATGGAAAACGTGGATGTCAACTGGCAAGAAGCCTCGCCGGAGTTACAATGGAAAGTAGACCGCCAGAAAGCTATGCAACTCGGCGTAACGTTTCAGGACATTGCCTCGACCATCAACACCGCGACCAACGGCACGATTTCCAGTTACTATCAGGAGCAGGGTTTTCAGTATCCGATTATCGTCCAGTTGCCCGAAGCCAATCGCAAAACTGTGCCGGCGTTGCTGAATTTAAAAATAAAGCCCAGCCTACCCTCCGCCGATGGCACAACGCGCGCCGATGTGATTTTGCAACAAGTCGCACAGCCGATTTATGAGGTCGGCCCCAGCCAGATTACGCGCCTCAATCGCTTGCGTTATATCGCCGTTACCGGCAAGCCGGAAGGTGGATCGGCAGGCGAGGCACAGGCTGGCGTTGAAAAAGCCATGCAGGATATAAAAATGCCGGTTGGCTACACATGGGATTGGGGTTCAACACAGCGCCGCCGCGCCGAAGAATTCTCCGGTTTGAACCTTTCCATTTTCTTGGCGATTGCCTTGATTTACATGCTACTGGCCTCGCAGTTTGAATCGTTCGTTCACCCGCTGACAGTTCTCACTTCGGTGCCATTGTGCGCGGTGGGCATTATTCTTTCGCTGTTTTTGACCAACCGCGCTTTTGGGTTGACGGCGTTCATCGGTGTGCTGATGCTGGTCGGTATCGTGGTAAAAAACGGCATTTTGCTGGTGGATTACACCAATCAACTGCGCGCCAAAGGCATGGAGCGCGACGAAGCTGTTCTCACGGCTGGGCCGACACGTTTGCGCCCGATTTTGATGACTTCGGCCACAGCGATTGGCGGCTTGTTCCTTATCGCCTGCGGCGTCGGCGAAGGCTCCGAAACGCAAGCGCCGATGGCAACTGTTGTGATTGGCGGCTTGCTGACTTCGACGATTCTCACGCTGTTCATCGTGCCAGCGGTTTACACCTTGTTCGACGACCTTGGCCAACATTTGCAGCGCCGTAAAGCGACAGAACCGGCACCAAGAATTGTGCGCCCGCCTGCCAAAGTTGCAGATGCCGTGCAGACTGCCGTGCAGACTAATGTAGGGACGCGCTACAGTGTGTCCTCTCCACAGGCCGGTTTATCTGGTGCTGATATACCGGAGGACACGCTGTAGCGTGTCTCTACGGTCACTTCATCTTTACATGGTTTCTCAAGCAAATTTTCATTTTATGCCGCGCCCTTTGATTCTATTTCTCGTTTTATTTTCGCTTCCGTGCTTCGCGCAAGAAGCGCTGGTTCCCGTCGCGCCACCGCCCGGCGATTTGAGCCAACCGACACCGCCGATTGTGCCGCCCACCAAAGAAGTCATCGTGCCGCCGCCGGTGACTCTGCCCGCGCCACCAGAAGCGCAACCTGTTTCCGGCGAACCGCTGACCGCAGGCGAAGCGGCGCGTATCGCCTTGCGTTTGCAGCCAGATGTCACCATCGCCAATGCCGGAATTTTGGCAGCGCAAGGCCAAACGGGGCAAGTGCGTTCGGGTTTACGCCCGACTTTTGGCGTCTCGTCCACCTACACACAGCAAAAATCGCTGGGTAGTTCGTCGGGTAGCGGCGGTGGTGGCAGCGTTGACACGTTTTCCGCCAGTTCATCTAACGGTTTGCGCCTTACGGCGACGGTGCGGCAACTGCTTTTCGATTTCAATCGCACGCGCGATGCCGTGCGCGCCGCGACGTTGCGCGAACAAGCCGCAACCGCCAATTTCACCCGTGTGCAGTCGGATTTGGTGCTAAACGTCAAACAGGCGTTTTATACATTCGTGGAAAATCAACGCCTTGTCGAAGTGAACGAGGCGAACCTCAAAAACCGACAAGCGCAACTGGATTTAGCCAAAGCACGCCTTGGTTCGGGGCTTGGCGCGCCTGCCGATGTGGTGCGCGCTCAAACCGCCGTCGCGCAGGCCGTTTTCGAACTCGAATCGGCGCGCAATTTAGTCTCGACTTCGCGCGTTAACCTCGCGTTGCAAATGGGCATTGACCCGCGCACACCCATCGAAGCCAAAGATTCGGACGAAGCCGCTATCGCCGCCAACGATGTCAATGAATTAGTCAGCGCAGCACTAAAACAGCGCCCCGAAGCAGTGCAGGCGCAAGCGAATTTGCAAGCGGCCCAAGTGAATATTGGCGTGGCGCAAAAATCCAATCGCCCCAGTCTGGGCCTTAGCGCCAGTGCGGGCAGTCGCAGCAAGGCTTTTGGCTATAATAACGGCTCGGTGCGCGCCACGCTTGATCTCGAATGGACGCCGTTCGATGGCGGCGTCACCAAAAGTTTGGTCAAGGAGGCGCAAGGCAACTTGCTGGCTGCGCAAGCGGAACTTCTCAAATCTCAGCAAGCGATTGTCTCCGACGTTTCGCAAGCCTATTTGAATTTGCGCACCGCCGAGCAACGCGTTATCGCCGCCGATGCGGGCGTGACCAACGCCGAAGAAAGCGTGCGCATCGCTGAAGGTCGCTATCGTGCCGGCGTTGCAGCGTTTATCGAAGTCACCGACGCGCAAACCGCACTGATTACCGCACGCACCAACCGCGTCAACGCCATTTCGCAAGTGGCTCAAGCCCGCGCCGCCTTGCGCCGCGCCTTGGGCGAAACGTTGCCCGCAACGCCATAATCTTCCGCATCTGCTGGCCGTTTAAAAGCGCCATAAGTTCCGCGACACTGGCGGCGTTACGCCCGTAGTTTGACCAGCAAATCTTTGCTTTCCACAGCATCGCCGACTTGGGCGTGAATGGCTTCGACGACGCCAGCGGCAGGGGCGTTGATGGTGGTATACATTTTCATCGCTTCGAGCGTGACCAGCTTGTCGCCTTTGGCGACTTTGCCGCCGACGCTGACGGCAAGTGAAGTTATCATGCCGGGAATCGGCGCGGCGACTTGCAGCGGGTCGGAGGGGTCGGCTTGCACGCGCGGCGGCTTTTCAGCTTTGACGGATTTATCTTGAATGGTCGCGCTACGCGCCATGCCGTTCAATTCAAAATTCACGACGCGCTTGCCTTCGACATCAACCGGGCCGACGTTGATGAGTTTGATGATTAACGTTTTGCCTTCTTCGATGTCAATCGAGATTTCTTCGTCGGGTTTCAATCCGTAGAAAAACGCCGGAGTTGGCAAAACCGAAACATCCGAATAATCGCGCGCAAAGCGGGCGAACTCGGTGAAAACTTCGGGATACATCAAATAATCATACAAGTCATCGTCCGAAACCTTGCGCCCGATTTTCGCTTCGATTTCGCCGCGCGCCTTTTGTAAATCGAGTGGCTTCAAACCGGCGCCGGGGCGCTTGGTGAGCGGTTTTTTATTGCCCAAAACCACTTTTTGCAGCTTTTTGGGCCAGCCACCGAGCGGTTGGCCCAAACCGCCCATCAACATATCAATCACCGATTCGGGAAACGGCGTGGTGCCCGGTTCGAGATTGAGAATATCTTTGGGTTTGATGCCGCGCGTGATGCAAAACATCGCCATGTCGCCGACGACTTTGCTACTTGGTGTCACTTTTACAATATCTCCGAAAAGATCGTTCACTTCGCGGTAAGTGCGCGCGATTTCCGGCCAGCGCTGCGAAAGGCCCATGCCCGCCGCTTGCTCTTTGAGATTGGTGTATTGGCCACCCGGCATTTCATGCAAATACACTTCGGCGGTTCCGGCGCGCGGCGCGGTGTCGAAGGGCTTGTAATACGGCAGGACGTTTTCCCAGTAATCGGAAAATTCATCCAGCGCGGCCAAATCTAATTGGGTGTCGCGCGGCGTGCGTTGCAACGCGGCGACAACCGAATTCAAATTCGGCTGCGAAGTGGAGCCGGACATCGAAGAAATCGCCAAGTCCACGATGTCCACGCCGGCATCGGAGGCTTGCAACACGCTGGCGGCGTTGAGGCCGCTGGTGTCGTGCGTATGAAAGTGAATCGGAATGCCGATTTCTTCTTTGAGGGCTTTAACAAGCGCGTGCGCCGCATACGGACGGCACAAACCGGCCATGTCTTTGATGGCTAAAATATGCGCGCCCATACGCTCTAATTCCTTCGCCAAATCCACATAATACTTCAGCGAATATTTGGTGCGCGCCGGGTCGAGAATATCGCCGGTGTAGCAAATCGCCGCTTCGCAAATGGCGTGCGTATCTTGCACCGCTTCCATCGCTACTTTCAGATTCGGCAAGTAATTTAGCGAATCGAAAATACGAAAAATATCCATGCCCGCCTCGGCGGAATGCTTAACGAAACCGGCGACGACGTTATCGGGATAATTGGAATAGCCCACGGCATTGCTGCCGCGAAAGAGCATTTGAAAACAAATGTTCGGAATCTTCTCGCGCAGGTCGCGCAGGCGCGCCCACGGGTCTTCGCGCAAAAAGCGCATAGTGGTGTCGAAAGTCGCGCCGCCCCACATTTCCAAGGAATACAATTCGGGCGTGCGCCGCGCGATGGCATCGGCAATCAGCAGCATATCAAACGAGCGAACGCGCGTTGCCAACAGCGATTGATGCGCGTCGCGCAATGTCGTATCGGTGATAAGCAGTTTTTCCTGCGTGCGCGTCCATTCGGCGAAACCTTTGGGGCCTAAATCTTGTAACAATTGGCGCGTGCCCGAAGGCGGCTCTGTCTTATGATCAAAGCGCGGCGCGGCCACAGCGGGCAACGCCTTTTCGGGCTTGTAACCTTTCGCGTGCGGGTTGCCGTTTACGATGGTTTCGCCCAAAAAATTGAGCAGTTTCGTGGCGCGGTCGCGGCGCGGCGTGAACTTCAAAAGCGACGGCGTGGTATCAATTAGGGTGGTCGTGGCCTGACCGGAACGAAAACTTTTGTTGTGAATGACATTTTCCAAAAACGGAATATTCGTCTTCACACCACGAATGCGAAACTCACGTAGCGCCCTGTCCATGCGGCCCAACGCCGCCTCAAAAGTGCTGCCGGAAACCGTGATTTTAACGAGCAGGGAATCGTAAAACGGCGTGATGACGGCGCCGACGGCGCCCATGCCGCCATCAAGACGAATGCCGTAGCCGCCGGGCGAGCGATACGCCAAAATTTTGCCGTAATCGGGCGTGAATTTGTTGGCCGGGTCTTCGGTTGTAATGCGTGCCTGCACCGCGAAACCGTTGCGCGGCACTTCATCTTGCGCGGGCAGCGCCAGTTCTTTGCCGTGCAATTCGTAGCCTTGCGCGATGAGAATTTGCGAGCGCACTAAGTCCACGCCGGTGATAACTTCGGTCACGGTATGCTCGACTTGGATGCGCGGGTTCATTTCGATGAAGAACCATTCGTGCTTGTCCATGTCCAGCAAGAATTCGACGGTGCCCGCGTTGTTGTAACCGATTTCGCGCGCCAAATTTGCCGCCGCTTCGCACAGTTCAAGGCGCACTTTTTCGTCAAGATCAACGCTCGGCGCGATTTCGATGACTTTTTGATGGCGCCGCTGCACCGAGCAATCGCGCTCGTGCAAATGCATCGAATGGCCGTGTTTATCGCCCAAAACCTGCACTTCGATGTGTTTGGCGCGCGCGATGTATTTCTCAAGAAAGACCGACGGATCGCCAAACGCGGCCTGCGCTTCGCCTTGCGCATCGTCTAATAAGCGCTGCAAATCGGCTTCTTGCTGCACCACGCGCATTCCGCGCCCGCCGCCGCCTGCGGCGGCTTTAATTATCAGAGGAAAGCCGATTTTCTGCGCCGTTTTGAGGGCTTTTTTGCGATCTTTGATGGCTTCGGGCGTGCCGGGCAACGTCGGCACGCCGATTTTTTCCGCCACGGCGCGCGCGGCGATTTTATCGCCCATCAGTTCGAGTAATTCCGCGCTGGGGCCGACGAAAACGATGCCCGCTTCATCGCAGGCGCGCGCAAAGCGGGCGTTTTCCGAAAGAAAGCCATAGCCGGGATGAATGGCATCCACGCCTTTTTCTTTGGCTAAAGCGACGATGCTTTCGATGTCGAGATAAGCGCCCACCGGCCCTTTGCCCTCGCCGACCAAATAGGCTTCATCGGCCTTGAAACGATGCACGCCAAAGCGGTCTTCTTGAGCGTAAATGGCAACGGTGCGCAGACCAAGTTCCGTCGCAGCGCGCATGACGCGAATCGCAATTTCGCCGCGATTGGCAACTAATAATTTCTTGAATGAACGAACGGGCGTAACGGACAAAGGAAGGCTCCTGAAAGCGAAGGTTTTGGAAGTCAAATTCAGATTAGCAGAAATGCCCGCCGCGCGCTAAAGTTATCCGGCGCAGCTTGGAAAATGGCCTGACAACGCAATAAAGACGCTAACGTTCTCTTGCCTAAGCAGGCGGCGCCATTCCAAATATCTGGCGAGACATTTTGAATATCCGCCGAGATATTTGAAATATCATGCGAGATTATCGAAATATCATGTCAGATATTTGATAAATCTTCTGATATTGTCGAAATATCTGTTGAGATTATCAAAATATCCGTCGAGATTATCGAACCATCCGTCGAGATTGAAGGAATATCTGCTGAGATTATCGAACTATCCGTCGAGATTGAAGGAATATCTGCTGAGATTGTCGAAACATCTGTCGAGATTGAAGGAATATCCGACGAAATTATAGAAACATCTGTCGGGACATTTGAAATATCTCAGCAAATTGTTGATAAGTCAGGCCGGATAAAGGGATAATTTCAGCAGTGGGAGCCACTTTCTGGCTTTGTGGATGGGCGCCTCCGCTCAGGTCGTGGCACAGTATGGCGGCGATTCCGCTCAAGCCGCCTCGGTAGGGCGCAAGAAATCCAGCGAATGCAAGTCACCCAAGAAAAAGCCGCCCGCGTAAGCGCAGCCGCGTCCAACCAACGCAAAAACCCGCAGTTACCAAATGGCAACTGCGGGTTTTTATTAGACCTCATAACTCATGTTACGCAGTGCGCTTATAGTAGGCGCTGGAAAGAGCGACTTTGTCGCTCGCACCCCTCACCCTAACCCTCTCCCCCAATCGCTTCGCTGGGGAGAGGGAACTGCACTGCCACGTTGCCCCGTTGTCTCATTGGCGACGGGCCGCAGCGTTTGAGTTTCATCCCCTCTCCCCAGCGAAGCGATTGGGGGAGAGGGTTAGGGTGAGGGGTGCGAGCGACAAAGTCGCTCTTTCCAGCGCCTCCCCACTAAAACCCCATGCCATTGGGCGCAAGCCCCGATCTTAGTCGCCTCTCTTCGCCTATTCGCGCTATAAATATCCGTCTATGTTCGATGAAGTCACCATGCCACTCAAAAAAGAACGGGCCACGCAAATTGCGTGGCCCGTTCTTTTTTGTCCTACTTTCTGCTTGCAGCTTTAGTTCACATAAACGAACTCGTTGGCGAAGATGAGGCCTTGCACATAGAGTTCCCAAGGCGTGAGCGGCGCGCGGTCAATTTTTTCGCCGTCGTTGCTTAGGGTAGCGAACTTGTTGCCGGACATGGCTTTCATGGCGGCGCTGTCGTTCATCATTTCCATCGTCGAACCAGCATTCATGGCAGTCATAGCGCCGCCCATGCCGGGATTCTTCTTGGCTTCTGGCTTTTTGGCCTCGGCTTTTTTAGCTTCGGGCTTCTTGTTCCAGTTCTTGTTGTCTTTGGCGTCTTTTGCGGTGGCTTTATAGTCACCGGCAGACTCACGCTGCGCCACAAGTTGGGTGGCGTAACCGATGAAGTCACTGGCAAGCTGCAATTCATCGGTGTTCGGTGCGCGTTGAAAAAGGGCCTGATAAATCGCGGTCACTTTATCTGGGCCATCAACCGCCGATACGTCTTTGCGGGCCACAACTTGCCGCGCCACGTCAATTGCCAAAGGGTTGTTCATAAAGAACAAAGCCTGCTGCGGCACAATCGTGCTGATGCGCGCCGAGTTCGCCATTTGCGGGTCGGCAAAGTCGAATTGTGTCATCAAATCCGATAGATTGGCGCGGTCAACATAGCCATAAACGCTGCGGCGATACGAAGCCGGTTCATCGGTGATGTTGACGGGCGGGCCACCCATTTTATTTTCCAGTTTGCCAGTCAGTTGCAGCATCGAATCGCGGATAGATTCAAAATCCAAGCGGCGCAAATTGGCGCGCCATAATAAGCGATTGGCCGGATCAACCTGCTCGCCTTCAAAGCGCGAATCACTGGCTTGCTGATAGGCTTGCGAAGTCAGAATCAGCTTATTCAGCTTCTTGACAGACCAATCGTTGTCTATGAACCATTGCGACAAGTAATCCAAAAATTCTGGGTTAGCCGGTGGCAAGCTCATGTTGCCGAGGTCGTCCGGAGTTGGGATAAAGCCCACCGCAAAATGTTCCATCCAAATGCGATTGACCGCCACACGAGGCGTCAACGGATTCTTCGGATCAACGATGGCTTCGGCCAGTTCCAAGCGGCCACTGCCTTCTTTGAAAGGCTTGCGATCTGGCCCGGCAGCGATTTCCAAAAACTGGCGCGGCACTTCGGGGCCTTTGCGGGCGCTTTCGCCGCGAATGTAAATGTTGCTGTTGCGTGGTCGGGGCGAATCGTTGATTATCATCGCGCCCGGAATCGTGCCTTTATCGGCCAAACGCAGCGTGTTGATGGCGGCAAACTTCAACTTATCAGCGCTTTCATCAATTTGAATCGGCGATTGCCAACCTTCTTCGACGCCATCGCGCGATGTGAAATAGCGATATTGCTGCGTCGCTGTGGCAATGCTATCGGCAGCGGGCACAAAGAACGGCGTGTTCAGCAATTGCGCCATCACTTTGTCCACCGGCACGGTGCTTTTGCCGGGCGTCATGCGCGCTTCAAAAAAGGCATCGCTTTCCACCTGCGCCCGCGAAAACAGTTCCACATAGGCTTTCGCCACATCTAAGAGCGATTGTGGCTTCAACTCTTTGAGCGTTTCCACAACCAGCGGGTTGAGATTGCGCTTGGCATCGCTCAAATAGGCCGGCATGGTTTCGACCCATTTCTGGCTGAAATTATCAGCGGGCAGGCGCGAAGCCTGCGAAAAGGGGCCAAGAACTGGGTGATTGGGATTGAAGCGCAGCGAATTGAACATCTCACGCTCTTGCTGCGGGTTGATTTTGTATTGACGCTCATAATCGCCCCGTTTGGGATCGCGTCCCGATGTGACGGAAAGCATCAAATAGCCTTCGACATTCTCGCGGAACTGCTTGGAGCGGCCTTGCAAAACGCCGTAGATAGCCTTGCGGTTTTCCAGTTCGAGATCGGCCAGTTTTAGCGCAAATTCCACGCGCTGACGCTGGGCCAGTTCAGGATCGTCGCTCACAAGTTGCAGTTCCGGCTTTTCGTAAGGCTCGTCCAGCGAGTTGAAAACGCCATGCAATGCGTAATAATCCGCCGTTGGAATCGGGTCGAATTTGTGATCGTGACAACGGGCGCAGGAAACCGTCAGGCCCATTGTGGCTTTGGTAACTGTATCAATACGCTCGTCAATGGTGTCGTCGTTGTTGTCGAAACGCTTGCCAACGGTGATAAAACCAAGCGCCGCTAAACGCGGATCGTCTTTTTGAATACCCGGCAAGCGGTCAGCCGCGATTTGCTCGACGAGAAACTGATTATACGGTTTATCTTCGTTGAAGGCTTTGATGACGTAATCGCGGTATGTCCAAGCATAAGGAAAACGGTAATCTTCCAATTTCTCAACGCCATTGTTTTCCATGTTGCCGCGCGTATCCGAATAACGCGCCGAATCGAGCCAATGGCGGCCCCAGCGTTCACCATAACGCGGCGAAGCCAACAAGCGATCAACAAGGCGCTCCCACGCATCAGGATTGTTATCGTTGACAAAAGCGCGCACTTCCATCGGCGTCGGTGGCAAACCGGTAAGGTCATAGGTCACGCGGCGAATGAGAACTTCCTTGGAAGCAGGGCGGCTCGGCAAAAGCTGCCGTTCGCTCATTTTCGCCAGCAAGAATTTGTCAACCGGGTTTTTCGTCCAACTTTTGAATTCCGGGTCGTTGGCGTATTTGGAAACATCTGGCTCGGCGACCTTTTTTATGGGTTGAAAGGCCCACCACTTGCGCGCTTTAGGCGTCATGCCAGTCAAAACCGGCTTGCCACTTTCTAATTGATGCTCGGAACGCGGATCGGGCGCACCCATTTGAATCCACTGCTTGAATGCCGCGATAACGTCATCAGGCATTTTGCCTTTGGGCGGCATTTGTAGCTCTTCATGCGCATAAGTTATCGCTTTGTAGAGCGGGCTTTGATCTGGCTTGCCGGTTACAATGGCCGGGCCGCCACCGCCGCCGCGCGCCAGAGCTTCGCGAGAATCCACCAGTAGGCCACCTTTTGCTTTGCCAGACTTGGTAGAATGGCACGAATAGCATTGATTTGCCAACACCGGGCGGATGTTTTTTTCAAAAAACTCGACATCTTTGGGTTCGAGTTTAGCCTCATCACCATTATCCGCCGCGAAAAGGGGCGTCAAAGGCGCAACTGACACGGCGGCGAGAATCAACGGAAGAAAAACAGAAGTGCGCATAGTAAAACCAGTGGAAGGTTCGAGGTTTAATGTTCAAGATTGATTAGCTAACTTTGAACTTGAAACCTCGAACTTGAAACTCACTTAGGCAATCACGTCGGAGACAATTTTGCCGTAGTTGTCGGTCAGGCGAAAATCGCGACCATTGTAGCGATAGGTCAGCTTGGTGTGGTCGAAACCAAGAATGCGCAGAATGGTGGCGTGCAGATCATGCACGGTGACGGGATTTTCTTCGATGTCCATGCCCACATCGTCGGTTTTGCCATAAGCATAGCCGCCTTTGACGCCGCCGCCTGCCATCCACGAGCAAAAGGCGCGCGAATGGTGATCGCGGCCTGAGCCATCGCCCACGCGACCCGTTGTCGTCGGGGTGCGGCCAAATTCGCCGCCCCAAATAATCAGCGTTTCTTCGAGCAAGCCCAAATTCTTCAAGTCTTGAATCAGCGCGGCTGCCGGGCCGTCAATGCCCGCCGCCGTGCGGCCCAAAGCGCGGAAGATATCGTTATGATGATCCCATCCGCCCGCATCAATTTGCACAAAGCGCACGCCGCGTTCGATCAAGCGCCGCGCCACCAAAAGGCGCGCACCGGTTTGGCTTTTGCCATACATATCGCGGATTTTCTGCGGCTCCTGCGTAATGTCGAAGGCTTCAGTGGCTTCAACCTGCATCCGAAACGCCAGTTCAAACGAGTCAATGCGCGCTTCGAGTTGCTCGTCACGGATGACGCGTCCCATGTGCATTTCGTCCAGACGCCGCGCTAAATCCAATTGGACGCGCTGCTCGTCAATGGTGCTGAATTCGCTGGTCAGATTCGGCAAAATCTTGTCTAATTTCTGGCCGGGACGATATTCCGTTTTGGCGCCCTGATAAACACTGGGCAAAAACGCCGATTGACGCCAATCGGGACTGCCACCAAGCGAAACGAAGCCGGGCAAACTTTGGTTTTCCGTGCCTAAACCGTAAAGCACCCATGAACCAAGGCTGGGCTTAGTCAGCACCAGCGAACCCGTATTGATAAATTTGGCAGCTGGGCCATGCGCGGGCACATCGGCGGTCATGGAGCGAATGACGCACATTTCATCGGCGACTTTGCTTAGTTCGGGAAACGCTTCGCTGATTTGCAGGCCATTTTTGCCGCACCGTTTGAACTCGAAAGGAGAAGGAAAGCCAACGCCGCCGCCAATAGTTTGATCGCGGAATTTTTCAAGGCCCGGCGTGGGATTGAAAGTATCCACATGACTGGGCGCACCGCCCGCGAAAATGTGAATAACGTGCTTGGCTTTAGCAGCCAAAGGCGGAGTTTTGGGCGCCAAAGGGCCGCTGGAATTGACTACCGGGCCGGAAGAGGCCTTGGAGGCTGACTTTTTGCCCACTTCAGCCGCTGCTTGACGTGCCGCCGCTTGCGCTTCGGCAGGCGTAACAGCGCCATCTTCGATGAGAGTGGCTAACGCTAATCCAGCCATTCCCATGCTGGCGCGCTGCAAAAACTCGCGGCGCGACTTGGGCGCCTCCTGCAAATTACCGCAGGTATGAAACTCGTTTGGTTCAAACATGGACAAACTTCTCCTTAAAGGAACTGCTAAACACAATGCCCCTGTGCCACATCAGACACAAATTCAACAAGGAATTTCGGTTTTGGTTTTACCAACAAGGGATTTAGAAGAAACTTCGGGTGCGATGGTTGCAGATTAGCGACAATTATAACACATTCCCTGCCCCACAACCAAATGCAATAAGCAACCCGGTTTGGCAGCAATTCTTTAATTGATCCAATGTGATTTCTATTCGCTAAAACGAAATCAATTACAGCTTAAACGAGACAACCGCAAAAAAGTAACAGTGACAGCGCCGCACCGACAAGTAAGCTGTCAAACTGCCTTGGCGAGCCACTTTGTTGAGTCATTTATGAAAACTTTCGCGATATATCTCTCTTTGCTGCTGACGACTTTCGCGCTGCCTTTATTTGCAGCGGATGACAAGACGGAAATTATGCCGATTTTTCAAAAAGACGCGCGCGTTTTGTTTCAAGGCGATTCGATTACCGATGGCAATCGCGGACGTAACACCGACCCGAATCACATTTTGGGGCACGGCTATGCCTTTATCATCGCCGCCAAATTTGGCGATGAACTGGCCGAGCGCAATCTGGAATTTATTAATCGTGGCATCAGCGGCAACACCGTGGGGGATTTAACCAATCGCTGGCAAAAAGACACGCTCGATTTGAGGCCGGACATATTAAGCATTTTAGTCGGCATCAACGATCAAGGGCGCGGCGTTGCCGTTAATGATTTTGAAGCGCAATATGACGCGCTTTTAGAAACAACTCTCAAAAGTTTGCCGAACGTCAAACTGATTTTAGGCGAGCCGTTTGGCTTGCCAACGGGCAAGCACAAAGACGACTGGGTCGCATGGAGCGAGAATCTCAAAGCGCGCCAAGCAGTCGTGGCGAAACTCGCCGCCAAATATCACGCGCCGCTTGTGCCGTTTCAAAAAGCCTTTGACGAGGCGTGCCTGCGCGCGCCCGCCGAGCATTGGATTTGGGACGGCGTGCATCCGACGTATTCCGGCCATCAAGTCATGGCAAACGCGTGGATTCAAACAGTTGAAGAATTTTACGGGAAATAACACATGAAAAACGCTCTACTCGGCGCCGCTTTTGGCGCTTTGATGCTGGTTAATGCCGCGCACGCGCAAATTCTCGATACGCTGCAATTTGGCGACGCCGCTTCGGAAACGGGGCATCAACTGACCGCCACAAATTCCGAAGTTGTAAAAGGCGCGCTGGAATTAAATGCGCGGCGCCTTTTGCCCAACAACGCTACCGATTGGCAAGGCGGCAAAATCAGTTTCGTTTTGAAAGTTGACCCGGCGCAGGAAAATTATTTCACCGTGAAATTCTGGGGCGATGAAATTACGCTCAATCGTATGGCGCTTTTGGTGGACGGCAAAATGATCGGCTATCGTCATATCGGCGATATAGACCAACTGGATTCGGGCACCGAACACGCGCCTTATAAAAATCGTTTTTACTACAACACTTTTCCGCTGCCGCTCCAAAGCACGCGCGGCAGAACGCAAATCAACTGCGAAATCGTTGGTTCGGGCCGCATTTGGAGCTATGGAAGCAACTTCGAGCAGTATCAAAAGCCAATGACCGAGCCATCGCGCGGCTTGTATAACGTTTACACGCATTTGGGCGGCTTTTTCGTGCCGCCTGCGGGCGAAAAACAAGGCGAAGCGCCTACTTTGAAGCGCCGCGAAAATCCGGGGCCGGAAGTGATGGACAAATTGAAAGCGCGCGTGGATGGTGAAATCAAAAAACTGTTGGCCGATGCGCGCCCGCTCAACCAGCCGCAGATGGAATTCATCGCACGC
>JANMKN010000377.1:0-3072 GCA_031372065.1 Abditibacteriaceae bacterium
TTCATACTCTCTATCAAGAGATAAAGGAGTATCCACATGACTTTGTCGCAGGATGAAATCGACGGACAAATAGCAGAGCTTTTCCAGCGCGAAAAGGAAGGCGTTATTGACTCACAGCAAGCTATAGAGCGGATCAAGATATTATCCAACGTGCTATCCCTCAGACAAGCACGCCGGGATTTCTTTTACTCGTCGATTAAAGCCGAGCTTTTGTCTGTCCCAGTGTGGTTTTTGATCTGGTATCTGGGTGGATTCAAATGGGATGCACTAATAATCCTGTGTATATTATTTGAGCTGCTATACGGACTCTTCTTGATTTGCCAATTAACATATCAAGTAAAGCAAGCGGAAAAGCTACTCTGAACGGAAAGTAAAATACCGCTCGTTGTTTGCCGAGTTCCTTTATTGCGGCAAGATATATGAATGAGATTACAACTCGACTAACGAGCACACAACAAGAGACTATGTTGGCAAGGGGTTTCTTTTGGGTGATTGATTTTGAGTTTTGATAGGCACAACAGCAGCGCGTTTCTCATTTGAGAGGCGCGCTTTTTCGTTATGGCTTCTTTTTCACCTGAATTTGCAGCAGTTGTTGAGGTGGTGACACTTTGGCGGATGGCGAGGCGCCGTCGCAGCCGTCGCATTTGCCGCAGCCTTTTTTGGATGTGAAAGTGCCTAAAATTTGGCGTGCCAAATAAACAATCGCGCCGCCGACAATCAGAAAAACGATGATTTCTTGAAACATATCAAACTCTCGTTATGGAGCGCGGGCGTCTCGCCCACATCATACAAAATGCGGGCGAGACGCCCGCGCTCCGTCTTTACTTCCACCCCAACGCCGTGCCGGTTTGAAAGACAATGCAGGACAAAACCCACGCCATGCCCGTCATGTAAAACCACATGAATAACGGCCATTGCCAGCTATCGGTTTCGCGTCGCACCACGGCCAAGGTAGACATACATTGCATGGCGAAGACGAAATAAACCAGCAGCGACAGCACAGCGGGCAAAGTCCACACCGGGCGGCCATTGGGCCATTTGTCTTGCTGCATGGCCTGACGCAGCGGCGTTGAGTTCTCGTCTTCCTTGTCGCCGACGTTGTAAACCGTGCCCATCGTCGAAACAAAAACTTCGCGCGCCGACATCGCGCCGATTAAGCCAATGCCGACTTTCCAATTGAAACCAATCGGCGTAATCAACGGCTCAACCATTTTTCCGGCGCGTCCAGCGAACGAATATTCCAGCGCGTTGAAATTCTCATTGGGCGGCTTGGGATAGCTGAGGAGAAACCACAAAACAATCGAAATCGCTAAAATCACGGTTCCGGCGCGCGTGAGAAACTGCGAGCCGCGCTGCCACATCGTGAAAATCACGTTGCGCCACGCGGGCATTTTATAATCGGGCAACTCGATGAGAAAAACCGGCGGCGGGCCTTGAAAAATGGTGCGTTTGAACAGCCACGACACGCACATCGCGCCCACCACGCCCAAAACGTAAAGCCCGAACATCGCCGCCGCGCGCAGCGATAAACCCGGCTGCCAGTAGCCAAGCAGCGGCACATCCAAAGGCGGCAGGGCCAGCAATTTCCTGTCGGGCACAAAAGTGCCGAGCATCAGCAAATAAACGGGCAAACGCGCCGAGCAACTCATCAAAGGCGCGATAAGCATCGTCGTCATACGGTCACGCCGCGAAGCGATAGTGCGCGTCGCCATGATGCCCGGAATGGCGCAGGCGAAACTCGACATCAGCGGGATAAAAGCGCGCCCCGGCAAGCCAAATTTCGCCATCAGACGATCCATCACAAACGCCGCGCGGGCCATGTAGCCGGAATCTTCCAAAACGCCGATAAAGAAAAACAAAATCAGAATCTGCGGCAGAAAAATAACCACCGCGCCGACGCCGGAAATCACGCCATCCACCAACAAATCGCGCAGCGGCCCAGCGGCCATGTTGTGCGTCACCAGCCCGCTGACGAAGTCCTGCAAGTTTTCGATTTGCGTCATCGGCCACGCCGACCACGAATAAATGGCCTGAAAGACCAGCACGCACAGCAAGCCGAAAACAACGAGGCCCCACACGCGATGCGTCAGCACCAAATCCACTAAATCCGTCACACGCGCCGATTTTTCTTCGGGACTGCGCTGCACCGAAGCGCGCTCAATATTCGCCAGCATCGCATAACGCGCTTGCGCTTCAAAAACGTGCGCCGCTGCGGGAGATAAGCAATGTGGCCCGCTCGCGCCCGCTTCGCGCAAAGCGATGAGTTCTTGCGTGACAGCCGCGCCAAAACGATTTTGAATGGCAGGAAGCGGCACATCCGAACAAAGTAAACGCAACGCCGCGCCGCGCGCCGCTTGCCCGGCAAGGCCGCATTGCGTTTCAATTGCATCCGCTAAAGTCGCTTCGGCTTTCTGAACGTGTGTGGGCAACGGCAAAGCGGGCGGACGTGACAGCGTTTCGTTTTCCAGCACGCTTTCCACCGTTTCGCGCAATTTATCGAGGCCCAAATCGCGCACGGCGATGAGTTCGACGACCGGCACGCCCAATTCGCGCGACAAACGCGCCGCGTCCACGGCTTTGCCGTGCGTTTTAGCGACATCGGTCATGTTCAGCGCGATAACCGATGGCAAGCCCAATTCCAGAATTTGCGTGGCTAAAAAGAGATTGCGTTCGAGGTTGGAGGCATCAACGACGATAATCACCGCGTCGGGCAATGAATTGTTGTATAAACCGAGCAAAACATCGCGCGCGATGGCTTCATCGGGCGATTTAGGCGATAGCGAATACGTGCCGGGCAAATCCATCAGCAGCGCGTCGCTGCCTTGCAAATGCAAGCGGCCTTCTTTTTTCTCGACTGTCACGCCCGGATAATTGCCAACGTGCTGCTTAAGCCCGGTCAGTGCGTTGAAAATCGTAGTTTTTCCGGCGTTGGGGTTGCCCGCCAACGCAATGCGGCGCCAAGAAGTCTCTTTGGCAGGCATTTTCGTCGAAGCGCGACGTGAAGAAGTTTCTAAAACGGCCATTATAAGGAAGAAAAATAGAACACGGATTCCATACGCGGAAACGGCACGG
>JANMKN010000392.1:0-14235 GCA_031372065.1 Abditibacteriaceae bacterium
GACAAGAGCAAGCACAACTCCGCTTCGGCGACCATCGCTGTGAGCGCGGCTAAAGTGTCATTGTCGCCAAAGCGAATTTCTTCAACTGCGACGGTATCGTTTTCGTTGACAATGGGCACAACGCCCCACTCAAAAAGCTGCGTCATAGTGTGGCGCGCATTCAAAAAGCGCCGCCGGTCTGCGATGTCGCTGCGTGTTAATAAAAGCTGCGCGACGTGCAAATTTTCCTGATTAAAAGCACGGCGATAAGCGCGCATCAGCAAACTTTGCCCGACAGCGGCGGCGGCCTGTTTTTCCGGCAAGCGCACGGCGCGCTCGCGCTTCATGGTGTCGAGGCCAATGCGCACCGCGCCAGAAGTCACAATCACCACGCGCGTGCCATTTTCGTGCAACTGCGCCACTTGTCGCGCTAAATTCGCGATGTAATTTTCATCAACCGCACCCTCCCGAATCAACGTGCTGGTGCCGATTTTAACGACGATAGTTTTCATGTGTTAAGCACAAAGACACAAAGGAAGCACTCAGAAGATTAAAGAATCACAAACGCGCTCATTTCAAGCCGCTTTTTGTCTTCTTTTATTTCCTTTGTGTCTTTGTGCCTTTGTGTTTAATCTTGAATTTACTCCTCAAATTCAAACGACATCGTGCCGACGTGAATGGTATCGCCGGGGTTGACGCCGGCTGCTTTGAGTTGCTCGATAACGCCGTGGCGTTCCAGCAAGCGATGAACGTGCAAAACCGCCTCGTGATTTTCCAAATCAAAGCGCGTCAAAAGCCGTTCGAGCATTCCACCTTCGGCTTCCCATTCGCTCAAGCCGTCGGCAAAACGGGCGCTTTCTTTGATGGAAAATGGTTTGTCCACTTGCACACGCGTGACTTGCACCGGCGGCAGTTGATCCATCTCTTCGCGTTCGGCGCGGGCCGTTTCGACTAATTGCCAGACGCGTTCTAAAAGCGGAGAAACGCCCTCGCCTGTCGCGGCGGAAATTTCAAAAATTTCGCAGCCGCGCGCCAATAATTTTTCGATGACTTTATCGGTTGCGCGCTCGGCGTCCTCGTTGCCGGGCAGCGTGTCCATTTTGGTGAGCGCCACCAATTGCGGACGCTCTGCGAGTTCTTCGTTCCACAACTTGAGTTCGCGGTTGATGCTCGCATAATGGCGCCACAGCGATTGGCTGCCTTCGAGATATTGCCCAGCGTCCAACAAATGAATGAAAACCGGCGCGCGTTCGATATGCTTCAAAAACTGATGCCCCAAACCCGCGCCTGCACTGGCGCCACGAATTAATCCGGGAATGTCGGCGACAATAAACTGGCGGCTTTCATCCAAACTCACTACGCCAAGATTGGGAATCAAAGTCGTAAACGGGTAATCGGCGATTTTCGGTTTGGCCGCCGAAATAGCAGAAATCAGCGTGCTTTTTCCCGCGTTGGGCAGGCCGATTAAAGCGACATCGGCCAGCAGTTTCAGCGACAATTTCAAACGATGTTCTTCGCCCGGAATGCCTTTTTCGGCAAAGCGCGGCGCATGGCGCACGCTGGACGAAAAATGCACATTGCCGCGTCCGCCGCCCCCGCCGTGCGCGCCGATGTAGGTTTGCCCCGGTTGCAACAAATCGGCGAGCAACTGCCCGGTTTCATCGTCGAAAATCTGCGTGCCGAGTGGCAACGGAATCACAACATCGGCGCCGTCGGCGCCTTTGCAGCGCGAGCCTTGACCATGCAAGCCGCGCCCGCCCTTGTGGTGGCGGTGGCGCGAAAGTTCGAGCAACGTTTTGCGATGGGGGTCAGCCTGCAAAATTACATTGCCGCCGTTGCCTCCATCGCCGCCCGATGGCCCGCCTTGCGGCACATATTTCTCACGGCGAAACGCGACAATACCATCGCCGCCCCCGCCGCCTTTCACTTCAATTACTGCTTCATCAATAAACATAAGCGCACTGTAACTTAGCCCGAACCGCAGATTGCCGCAAATCACACGAGCAAAAAGGAAGGATGAATTCACCCTTCCTTTTCAAAATTCTCGGCTTTAGCGCAAAATCGAGGCGCCAAAAACGAATTGTTCGACGAGAGAACTAAATTCAGCGGCGGCGGCGCTGATGAACGAAGAAATAATATCGTTCAATTCATCTTCGTTCAAACCTGCGAGTGGACGCTGATGGCGCAGGAAAACGCCATCGTTGCTAACCGCGAATGCAGCATTGACCACGCGCATATTGGATTCGAGCAACGCACGATAAAAAGCCAGCAAGTTTTGCGCGGGCAACGGGCCAAGGCGCATCACGGCTTCAATGTAATCTATTTCGTCATCTTCCTCTTCGGCGCGTTTAAGGCGCAAGACAACGGATGCCGGTTGCGCTGGCACAATCCACAATCCAGAATCGGATTTGTAGGCCTGCACTACATCCAAACCGCGCGCGCGTAGCACGTCGGTTATCACATCGTGGTAAATTTCGAGCGCATCTGGTGGCAGTTCTGTCTCGGTGGCGCGTGAATCAGGCATAAAGAAGTGGGCGGCGCTCTTTTTATCGTCTTTTAAATCATCTTTTTTGACCATTATCATGCAAGCACCTCGTTTTTGGACTGTTCGGCTTGAACACGATCTGCCTGAAGTTCTTCGCTTTGTGACAGCGCGCATTTACTGTTGGATTGCAAGGTGTTGGCTTTTAAATTACCCAAAACCGTGCCACAATGACCGCAGCACAACCAGCTTGAACAAAGCAACCAACTTTCCGACCCGTTTAAAAAGCCGCAGTCAGCGCAATAAAGGCGTGCTTCTAAGTCGTCAAGTTGTGGCTGCAAAACTTGCAACGCTTCCAAAATATAATGCATCGGCAACGCGAAACGAATGCCTTCTTCGGGACGGCCCCACAAATTGACGCCGATGACATCGCCATCTTTGGTGAGCAACGGCCCGCCGGAGTGTCCGGCATGAATGGTGGTGTCGGTTTGGATGTAATGCACGCCGCCAATAATACGATCCAGACTGCTGACAATACCGCGTGAAACGCTACCCACGAGATCGGTTTGCATGGGCGTGCCAATGGCGTAAACCGGCTGTCCGATGGACAAAGGCACATGGTTGTGCAACGTAAAAAAATCATCGCGTGGCGGGCCTTGCACAAAAGCATAATCCAAAGCCGTATCGGAAAACAAAATGCGTCCTTCGTTTTCTGTGCCATCTTCGAAACGCATACAAACTGTTTCACTGTCTTCAACCACATGGCGCGCCGTTAGCACCAAACCAGAAGGATCAATAACGAGGCCACTGCCATGCCCATCGGCCAGTTTGACCAGCACTGTGGCGCGACAAGCGTGCAAAAGCATATCTTCGAGTGAGGCAAAGACTGGCGTTTTTGTTTTCGGCGTAGCATTTGGAGAAGTAAGGCGTTTCATTACGGTTTTTGCGAGAGGAGCAGTGGCTTTTTCGGCAGCAGGAGCGCCGTTTTTGCGCGATGTCACGCTGCGTAGTTGGATGGCATCGTCCAAATTTTGAACTCCGGTAGGTGGAGGCAAACATTGCACGCCTACGGCATCTAAGGCCGCTGCTACACGCCGCACAGTTTGGGCGCTGTGTTTTTGATACCCACAGCGTTTCAACAAGCCCCGTAAGGTGGTTTGCTGACCAGTTTTGTGGCTGCTTGTTACTTCGTGTGCAATGTGTTGAGCAACTTCGCTCAAGTCGTTATGGGCCAGTTTACTGGGAGGTTTGGTCTTTTGTTTGGGCGCAGCCATGAGAAATATGCTCCTGTCGAAGAACACTCAGCAAAAGCCGCGCCGAAAGGCAGTGGGCAGTGGGCAGCGGTCGGTGGGCAGTGGGCAGAAAGAGAGAATGCTTTCTGTCCATTGTCATCAGCCGCGCCCATAAACGTCTTCGACGCGCACGATATCGTCTTCATCCAAATACGAGCCGGACTGCACTTCGATAAGATGCAAAGGAATGCGTCCGGGGTTGTGCAAGCGGTGCATGGCTCCAAGCGGAATGTAGATAGATTCGTTTTCGGTAACTAAACGCACATCCGCATTGACCGTCACTTCGGCAGTGCCACTGACGACAATCCAATGCTCGGCGCGGTGATGGTGCATTTGCAGCGACAGTTTCTCGCCGGGATTAACCGTAATGCGCTTAACCTGAAAACGTTCACCGCGTTCAACGCCTTCGTAGCTGCCCCACGGGCGATAAACGTGGCGATGCGTTTGATGCTCGAAGCGCTTTTCTTTGGCAAGCCATTCGACGACTTTTTTCACATCCTGCGCGTGGTCTTTGTGCGCGACGAGAACCGCATCGGTGGTTTCGGCGATGATTAAATCTTCAACGCCGACAGTCGCAACAAAACGCCGGTCGGCGTTGATATAGCAATTGCGCGTTTGATAAGTGAAGGTTTCGCCACGCGTGACATTGCCGTTTTCGTCTTTGGCTTGCTGCTCCCACAGTGCGCTCCACGAACCGACATCGCTCCAGCCAATATCCGAGGGCACCACCGCAGCGTGCGCGGTTTTTTCCATCACGGCGTAGTCAATGGAAAGCGAGGGACACGCCGCAAAACTTTCTTCGTGCAAGCGATAAAAATCGAGATCGCTATAAGCCTTGGTCAACGCTTCGCGGCAGGCCGACAGAATTTCGGGATGGAACGTTTCGATTTCTTGCAGCAGTTGTTGCACAGGAAAGACAAACATTCCACTGTTCCAAAAATAGTCGCCCGATGCCAAATAGCCCTGCGCCGTGTCGCTGTCGGGTTTTTCGACGAAGCGCGCCACTTGATACGCGCCATTTTTATTTAAGGCGGCGCCGCGCTGAATGTAGCCGTAGCCGGTTTCGGGAGCGGCGGGCACGATACCAAATGTGGCAAGATGGCCGTTTTGTGCCACTTCAACGGCTTGTTGCACGCATTCGTGAAACGCGGGCACGTTGGCGATAACATGATCGGAAGCCAACACCAAAAGCAGCGCTTCGGGGTCGCGTTCCGCCAAATACAACGCGGCGACGACAATCGCGGGCGCGGTGTTGCGGCCTATCGGTTCGAGCATTAAAACCTGCGGCGTTACATCAATTTCGCGCATTTGCTCGGCCACCAAAAAACGATGTTCGTGGTTGCAAACCATAAGCGGCGCGGCCAAATTGGGCAAACCTTCCAAACGCAGCAAGGTTTCTTGCAACAAACTGCGCTCGGACGTGA
Organism: Abditibacteriaceae bacterium; assembly: GCA_031372065.1. Lineage (GTDB taxonomy): Bacteria > Armatimonadota > Abditibacteriia > Abditibacteriales > Abditibacteriaceae > DASWNL01. Next base: position 5,178 of record JANMKN010000392.1, read on the forward strand.
GAGCAAGCAATTGTTTGGGATACGCCGTGCGCGAAAGCGGCCACAGACGCGAACCGCTGCCGCCGCTAAGAATAACCGGATGAATCATGAAGCCTCCACAGGCAAATTTAAATTATGGATTTTGAACAAAACACGCCCTTTTGAGACGCTTTAGATGATAACTGATTGCCCTTCGCACGGGCTAAGCGCCGATAAAACGGATTATGCCATTTTTCAAAGCGCTTCGATTTTCCCACTTTGCGCCGCGCGCTCGGTGGCATTCAACAGCGCCATGATTTCCAGCGTGTCTTCGATAGAAACTGGCGTTTCGCCGGTGCGGAAAAATCGTTCGATTACAATCAGAAAATCGCTGTAAGCGCGCGTCATATCGGCGACAAAGGGCACCACACGTTTGGCGTCTCGCAGCGAGCCGCCATAAACATAGGTGCCGTGATTGAGTTCAACGAGACCACACCTTTTATCAGCATAAGAAACAGTCGCCATGAGGCCCATTTCGTCTTGTATGACCCGCACCATCTGTGCGCCGTTGCCAAGCGAACGTTGCAACATTTCAAAAGTGTGAACGCCATACCAAACAATTGAACTGCCAGACGGCGCCTCGCCGAGCGGCCCGAAGGCATGAACAAATTGCGGCGCGGGCATTTCTTGGCACGCGGCGCCCAATTGTGGCACGAAACGCAGCGAGGAAGCTGAGAAAAATCGCGTATTTTTCGCCTGCGCCAATCCGATAATCGCATGACCGTTTTTGATATTATCGGCCAATGGTTTATCGAGGAAAATTGGTTTGCCTAAACCGGCGCAACACGAAAAATAATCCAAGTGATAAGCCGGATCGTTGATTTCCAGCATCAGCGCATCGCAATTTTGAACGGCTTCGTCGAAATCCGTCGTTACTTTGATGCCCCAATTTTCCAGCGTTGCTTGCCGTTGGTTCAGGCCTTCTTCGTCTTGAAACGGCGTTTCAAAGCGCAAGCACGAAACGGCGCGCAAACCTCCGACTTTTTGATCGGGCGCGCAGTCGGGCGCCTGCATTCGCCGCGCGAATTCAATTGTGTGACTCGTATCAAGGCCAATGATTCCAACGCGAATAGGTTGCATCTCTTCCTTTGTTTTGAAGGCCGCTCAATTACCTTAAAGAATGCCAAAATTTATTCTAAAGCGCCATTTCGTTTTATGCGTTGTCCAAAATTTCTATGAAAAATTGGATTTCTTTTTTCGCTTCTATGACACTGTTTTTCACTTCGCCCGCTGTTTTCGCCGCTGACAAAATCGAACGCGCCGTGATGGCGGATTCGCTGGATATTGCGCCGGTTTGGGCCGCACATCCGGTGGGTTTTTCTCTGCTGACTCGCGCGCCATTTCAATTCGTGGCGTTTTACGATGACAAGCGCCAACTAACGGTTGCACAGCGCAAATTGGACGAGCGAAAATGGATGTTCACCAAGCTGCCCGTTGTCACCGGCTGGGACAGCCACAACTACATCGCAATGGCGCTGGACGACGATGGTTTTTTGCATCTGAGCGGTGATATGCACGCTGTGCCACTGAAGTATTTTCGCACCGCCAAACCGTTGGATGCTTCGACTTTTGAACGCCTCGATAAAATGGTCGGCACCGAAGAAAACCGTGTCACTTATCCCATTTTTTTGCGGGGCGCACAAAACGAACTCTTGTTCATGTATCGCGATGGCAGCAGCGGCAATGGCAATCAGATTTTCAATGTTTGCGATGTGAAAACCAAAAGTTGGAAGCGCCTTTTAGACAAGCCATTGACCGATGGACAAGGCGAGCGCAACGCCTATTTTGAAGGCCCGAAAAAAGGCCCGGATGGTTATTTTCATCTGGCGTGGGTGTGGCGCGAAACGCCGGATGCTTCGACCAATCACGACCTCAGTTATGCGCGCAGCAAAGATTTAATTCACTGGAAAAACGGCACCGGAAAGTCGCTGCCTTTGCCGATTAAATTGGACGATGGCGCGACAGTTGACCCCGTGCCGCAAAAAGGCGGCATCATCAATGGCAACACCAAAATTGGCTTCGACGACAAAGGCCGCGTGACGATTAGCTATCACAAAAACGACGCGGCGGGCCACACGCAGCCGTGGACAGCGCGCCTCGAAAACGGTGCGTGGAAACTTTATCAAATCACCGATTGGCCCTATCATTGGGATTTTGCTGGCGGTGGTTCGCTGAGTTTCGGCATCAGCCTTGGTCCTGTCACCAAAGAAGCCGATGGCAGCCTCACGCAAAGCTATCGGCACATCGAATTTGGCAGCGGAACATGGCTGCTCGACGCCAATACTTTGCGCGCCGTTGGCAAAGTGCAAAAGCAAAACACGCCGCCGGAACTCGGCAAAATCGAAGGCAAATTTGAAGGCTTAAAAGTAAAAACAGCGGGCGATTCCGGCACGAGCGACAAACCCAACCAGCGTTACATTTTGCGCTGGGAAACTCTCGACGCCAATCGCGACCAACCGCGTGAAGGTGCTTTGCCAGAACCTTCGATGCTGCGTTTATACGCGGTCAAAACCGAAACGGAGTAGGCAGGGCAATCGCATGAAAATTTTTCGCGTGTGAGTGACCCAAACAGGAAAGAAGTCAACCACACAACCTGTCTGGACTTGATGGACTTGCTTGAAAGCACTCTGATGAATCTCTCAATTTTATGCTTCCAGCACCAACATCCAGACTTTTATAATTTCTCATGCGATTGCCGTGGCTTGAACACTGGAAAAGAGTCACACATTAGGTAACTATAATATCTGGGCCACTTTCCAAAATTTCCGTCGCATGATTGGCATCTTCGGCGCTCACTTTAACCTCGACGTTGTAAAGCATATTCGCCCACGGAATCGCGACATATTCGTTGGCAATTAGGCATGGAATGCCCTCTGATTCCAATAGCGTTTTGGTTAAATGCGCTTCGATTGCGGTGGCGTAAGAAGCGACGACGACTAAATCGGCCATCATTAAAATTCGGGATAACCCGGCCCACCTGGGAATTTTTCGGGCTGTCCGGGGGCGAAATCTATCACTTGTTTTTGCCCGCGAAAGTGTCTTGCAATTTCTTGATGTCCACATTTTGCACAGAAGTATTTTGGCTGGCTGCCAATGCCGCAGAGGTTCCGGCGGCGTGTCCGGCCATCATCCACACGCTTTCCAAGCGATAAGTGCAAAACGCGACGTGCGAATAACTGGCGGCGCCCGGCACGATTAAATTGCTGCATTCGGCGGCTTTGGGCACCAGCGCGCCATATGGAATTTGATAAGCCCAGCTAATGCGCCAAATACGGCCTTCGTTGGTGAATTCTGTTGGCGAAAGCGCCACGCGCTGCACATGATGGCAATCAATAAAATGCGAGGCCACGCCAATCGCGTCAACTTTACGACGCGGTGCCGCTTCATCTCCGACAATATCGTGTTGCGTGACGACAGTTTGTCCTTTCATGCGCCGCGCTTCGCGCACATATAGCTGATACGGGAAATGACCGTTGTCGGCGAATTCGTCTTTGTGAAAACCCCAACTGCGCATTTCCTCGCGCACATTTTGCGGCACGCTTTCATCGTTGGCTAAAAAGAAAAGCAGGCCGAGCGTGTAATCTTTGTGGTCTTGAAAAATGATGTTGCGCTCGGCATAACTGCCATCGGGCCAGCCGAATTGCCCGCCAAAATGCCCCAGTGAAAAGATGGCGTTTTGTTTGTTGTTACATTCAAATTTGCCGTTGCGCCGCCCGTAAAATTCCAATAAATCGGTTAGTTTGACGCCTTCCTGCCTTGCCGCTTTTTCGCGCAGCCAGTTTTCGAGCAGGCGATAACGTTTGCGGTCATAATGATCCGGCGCGGCAATCGGCACTTTTTTGTCAGCATCTTGGGCACAACACAAACGAAAGTTGTAATTCATCGGCGCCGGATGCGCGGCGCCTTCTTTTAAATCTTTGGCCCACGCGCTGATGCCGGGCAGCAAATTGCCGTTTTCGTCGGTCGTTTTGGCGTGTCGCGCTTGTTTATCGAAGCGAACGCCTGCCGCGTCTTCGTTGTATTCATCGCGCGCTTCGCGGCCAAAGGTGTAACTCACGCCCGCGCGGGCCATTAAATCGCCTTCGTAGCCGGCGTCCACGAAAACTTTGGCACCTAAAGTCGTGCCGTCATCCAAAACGATTTGTTTGATTTGTGCGCCGTCTTTGACGACTTTTTCGACGCGCTTTTCAAAAAGCAGCGTGACATTGGCCTCGCGCAGCATTTGTGTGTAAACGCGCTCGGCAACCGACGATTCAAAATAAAATTCGGCCTTGTCCGTGCCGTAAAACTGGCCCAAACGCTCATAAAACTCGCGCGCGATGCCGCCGAATGTCCATTTGAGCATATGCTCGCTTTCGGCAGTGTTGATGCCGCTGGTGCTGAGGCCGCCAATGTGTTTGGTCGGTTCAATCAGCAGCACTTTCGCGCCGCCGCGCGCCGCGGCAATGGCCGCCGCGATGCCGCACGGCACGCCGCCGTAAACGATGACATCGAAAGCGATTTCAGCGGCGAGAAGAGGCTGTTGTAACATGGGTAAGGCCAGCGAAAGAGAAGTCAGCGCCAGAAAATCGCGTCGCGATAAGGAAGACATGGTTGTTATTGGAAACGGATTTAAGCGCAGTGTTGCTGCTATACTGCCCTGCGCCATGAGCTTTTCTTCGAGTTTTTCTGTGCCCACAGTGCGCGCCATTGCAAAGTTGTTGGACGAGGCGCAACTCAGCGAAATTGTCATCGAAACGGACGGCGCCCACGCGCCGCAGCGTCTTGTCGTGCGGCGCGAAGTCACAATGATTAGCAAGACTCCGTCTGGGGCGGTAGCGACTCCTACGGCGGAAGTTGCCACAGAAACGCCGCCCACAACCGACAGCAATTTAGTGATGGTGCCTTCGCCGACAGTCGGCTATTTTCATCACATGGAAAAACCTGTCGGCATGGGCGGTGCAGTGCGCGCCGGACAGACCATCGGCAATGTCGAAACGATGGGAATTCCCAACGATGTGGCCGCTTCGGTAGAAGGTCGCGTCGTTGAAATTTTGGTGGCCGAAGGGCAGGGCGTCGCCTTTGGTCAACCACTCTTCGTGATTGAAAAAGAATCGCCAAAGGAGTCGTAAGATGCAATTTCAAAACGCGCAACGGCGCGGGCAATCGCTGGTTGGCATTTTGGTTTCGGTGTTTCTGATGATTGGCTTGGCCGTGTTTTTTCTGATGCCGCGCGGTGGCAACGATGGCAAGCCCGGCAAAACTGTTCTGAAAAAGAGCATGGAACGGGCGCAAGATGTCGGCACGACCTCTTATGTTAGCCAAATTCAGCAGGGCATTGACCAGATCAAATCGGATAACGACGGCAAACCGCCCGCTTCGCTGGAAGAACTCAAGCATTCTTTGAAAGATTATCCACCGGAAATGTGGATTAATCCCGTTGATAAAAAACCGTTGCTTTACAATGCGGTAACAGGCACCATTTGCGAGGACAAAGGCACGGGTTGCCCGCCGGGCAGCGCGGCGCCTGTGGCGGCTCCGGTGGCACCGGGCGCCAACCCGGCGGCCCCCGGTTCAGCGCCTCCCTCTCCTTCTGGCCCCAGCAGTTCGGTTGGCCCCGGTGGTATTCACATGAATATCCCCCAACCCGGCGCGGGCGCAGCGGATGCGATGAAAGACAATTAGGTGGTGATGTGGTTGGGTGGTTAGGTTGTTGATTTAACCACCCAACCACCCAACCAACCACCCAGCCATCTATATTATGTTCTCCAAAATTCTCATTGCCAACCGGGGCGAAATTGCGGTTCGCGTGATTCGTGCTTGCCGTGAAATGGGCATCAAAACTGTGGCGGTGCATTCTGTCGCCGATAGCAGCGCCATGCACGTCTGCCTCGCCGACGAATCGGTTTGTATCGGTCCGGCGGCGTCTAAAGAATCCTATTTGTCGCTGGCGAATGTCGTCGCGGCGGCGAATATCACCAACTCTGAAGCGATTCATCCCGGCTACGGTTTTTTGGCCGAGAATTCCAGCTTTGCCGAAGTGTGTGGCGAAGTGGGCATCAAGTTCATCGGCCCGCCCGTTTCGGCCATCGAAAGCATGGGCAACAAAGCCGCCGCGCGGGCGAAAATGCGCGAAGCAAGTGTGCCGATTATTCCCGGCACCGGCGTCATCGCCGACGAAAAAGAAGCTCTGGACGCGGCGCGCAAAATCGGTTATCCCGTGATTATCAAGGCCAGCGCCGGCGGCGGCGGCAAGGGAATGCGCGTGGTGCATGGCGAAAGCGAACTCGTTTCGCAATTGACGGCGGCGCGCGTGGAAGCCGAAAACGCGTTTGGCAACGGCGAGGTGTATATTGAGAAATACCTCGTCGAACCGCGCCATGTCGAAGTGCAAATCTTGGCCGACGAACACGGATATGTCATTCACCTCGGCGAGCGCGATTGCTCGGTGCAAACCGCGCGGCATCAGAAAATGATCGAAGAATCGCCGTGTTCGGTTCTCAGCGAAAGCACACGCAAAAAGCTGGGTGAAGCGGCGGTCAAAGGCGCCAAAGCGGTTGGCTATCAAAACGCGGGCACCATTGAATTTCTCGTGACAGCAACCGGCGACTTCTACTTCATGGAAATGAACACGCGTATTCAAGTCGAGCATCCCGTCACGGAAATGGTGACGGGTGTTGATTTAATTAAAGAACAACTGCGCGTGGCGGCGGGCGAAAAACTGACGCTGCGCCAGAAAGATGTCGAAATCAAAGGCCACTGCATCGAAGTGCGTTTGACGGCGGAAAATCCCGACAACGATTTCAAACCGGCAGTCGGCACCATTGAGCGTTTCGATGTGCCCGGCGGCTTTGGTGTGCGCGTAGATTCGCATTTATACCAAGGCTATCAAGTGCCGCCGTTTTACGATTCGCTGCTGGCGAAAATTTTAGTTCACGCGCCCACGCGCGACGAAGCTATCGCCAAAATGGAGCGCGCCTTGCGCGAAACGCGTATTGACGGCGTGCCGACGACTTTGCCGTTTCATCTGAAAGTTTTAGCCAACGACTACTTCCGGCGCGGCGAATTATCCACCGACTTTTTGGCACGAAGAATGGGAGTTTAAGCAGTAGACGGTGGTCCGTGTTCAGTGAGCAGTAAATGCATTCTCTGACCACTGACCACCGATCCCTGACCACTGAAATGGGCAAACGACGCAGCGGGCGAGAATTAGCTTTTCGTCTCTTATTTCAAGCTGATGTGGGCAATTTAACGCTCGCCGAAGTCTTCTCGACGGGCCGCGAGGCCAGCGAAGCGACGGAAGAAGTTTGGCAATTCGCCACCGAACTGGCGCGTGGTGCGTGGGAAAACCGTGCGGAAATAGACCCGATTATCACACGGTTTGCTTCCGGCTGGACGCTGGAGCGCATGGCGAATGCGGATCGCAATCTTTTGCGTTTGGCGCTTTACGAAATCACGCAACGCGACGATATTCCGCAAAGCGTGAGCATCAACGAAGCCGTCGAACTCGCCAAAAAATACTCGACAGCCGATTCCGCCAAATTCATCAACGGCATTTTAGGCTCCTTTGCCCGCGAAGGAGATAAATAGAACGCAAATTTTCGGAAATCTTAATTAAAGACGATTCGCGTAAATTGGCGCTAAGTCGCGGAATTTGCGTTCTATTAACATTGATACCATGCAACTTCTTGATGGCAAAATCGCTTCGGCGGCAATTTACGAGCAATTGCGCGAGCAAGTAGCGCAACTCAAAGAACGCGGCATCACGCCCGGACTCGGCACCATTTTAGTGGGCGATGACCCCGCCAGCGCGACTTATATCGGCGCCAAGCATCGCGCTTGCGAAGACATCGGCGTCGCTTCGATTCATCGCCAGTTGCCTGCCGCTATTTCGCAAGCAGAACTGCACGCCGAAATAGAAAACTTCAACAACGACGCGGCGGTGGACGCTTATATTATTCAACTGCCACTGCCCAAAGGCTTAAACGAAGAAGCGGCGCTTTTGGCGATGTCGCCCGACAAAGACGCCGACGGTTTGCATCCTGTGAACTTGGGCCGCCTCGTGATGGGCGCATCTGGCCCGATTCCTTGCACGCCAGCGGGCATTGTCGAGCTTTTGGTGCATTACGGCGTGCCGATTGAAGGGCGCCATGTAGTGATTGTCGGACGCGGCCTCACAATTGGCCGCCCGTTGGCCTTGCTTTTGGCTTTGAAGCGCCCGAACTGCAACGCGGCGGTCAGCGTGGTGCATACCGGCGTGAAAAATTTGGCCGATTACACGCGCCAAGCCGATATTATCGTGGCGGCAGCCGGTGCGCCCAATTTAATCACGCCCGATATGATAAAACCCGGCGCGGCAGTAGTCGGCGGCGGCATCACGCGCGATGGCAGAAAAATTCTCTCGGATGTTGATGAAAGCGTCGGCGAAGTAGCCGGTTTCGTCACGCCGCGCATCGGCGGCGTCGGCCCGATGACCGTGGCGATGCTGCTTAAAAATACCGTTCTCGCCGCGCAAAAGCGAGTTTCCTGAGCGATGCGTGTAAGCGTTTCTTCACAGTAACAACCCTTTGTAAAGAAGCAAACTTGTTTGGCGACGAAGGAAATTCGCTTAAAATCAAGGAATTTTCCTTAAATCTAACCCAAGTTGCTACTTATGGGTGGTGGCGATGGAGGTATAAGTCAAGAAACCAGCTTGCAGTAAGTAGGTAGCAACTTGGGTTAATTTTGCCTGCCGGAACCTTAATTCTATTCACCGGAACTCTAATTTGGCTCGCGGCAACCCTAATTCTCTTGGCGGGAACTCTAATTCTGTTCACCGGAACCTTAATTTTGCCCACCGGAACCTTAATTCTGTTCACTGGAACTCTAATTTCTCCTACCGGAACCTTAATTAACCCAAGTTGCTACTGCCTCAAACGGTAGGATTTGATAGAGTGGGGTAAAGCCTCCTGAGTTTGATTCTGGCGTCTTGGTTTGTGAAGTGCCAGTTGATTTTGGCGGTGTTGGCATTTCGATTGTCCTGCCAGAGTTGGACGGCGTGTTGGACTTGTGGGCGAGTGAG
>JANMKN010000393.1:0-40310 GCA_031372065.1 Abditibacteriaceae bacterium
CTGCATCGCGCGGCTGATTTTCAAATTGGATTCTGTGGGCAGAAGGAGACGCCGACCACGAATTTTCGCCGCCCACAGTCACTTCGGTTACCTCATCGCCGATGAGGTTTTCGATACGCACGTTGGCGCCTTTAAACCAAATGCGTTTGCCGCGTTTTTGCCCAACGGCAACGCCCTCTTTTGTGCCGTATTCCAAAGTAACAATGTAGCCCGAAGCGGGTTCAGCGCGAACTGATAAATTCGCGCTAAACAACAGAAAAAACGCCAGAAACCAGCGCCACTTGATTGAATTCATTGTTTTCGTTTTCACAACATCAGCGCACTTCCATCAATTCAATATCAAAAATCAGCGTTGCATTGGGTGGAATTTTCGGCGGCACTCCTTTGGCACCATAAGCCATATCAGGCGGAATATGAAGGCGGCGTTTGCCGCCAACTTTCATGCCTACTAAACCTTTTTGCCAACCGTCAATCACATGATCTTTTCCCATACGAAAAAAGTAGGGCTGCCCGTCATCCCACGAAGAATCGAACTGCTTACCATCTGTAAGCAAGCCGGAATAATGAAGGACAATGATTTTCCCATCAACTGCCACCGCGCCGGTGCCGATGACAAGGTCATCTATAATAAGTTTGTTTACGTTGGAAAATGAAGTTGCTCCTGCTGTGGCATCGCGCGTTGATCCTCGACGTGCCACGAAAAATCCGGCGCCCGCCAAAACAAAGCAGGGCAACAATATCACAATAATTTGTTTACTTCGCATAAGAACCTCCTCCAAAGAGTGGTCAGAGTTTGACACTAAGCCTTAAAGCGATAACACACGAATTAGTTATGGAATTAAGATATGTCCGGTGCGGCCCTGCCAACCGTCTATCAAAAGCCAGAATAGCATCATAAAAATGTCACCGAGAGCCAATCCTAAGAAAAACGGCATAGTCGCGCGATAACTGGAGTTGCCGCCGAAGCGCGTAATCAGTGCTTTGCAAAGCCAACCGAGAAACGCCGAAAGCCATAAATTATGCATCGCCCACGAAATCGCCATGACATAACCCGTGGGATGCAAAGGAAACCACAGAAAACGCGAACGCAAAAAGGCCATGCCCAGAACCATACACGCGCCGAATATCATCCAGCCAAAAACCAAAAACGGTTGCGTTGGTTCGCCCCGTCCGAAAGTATCAATTTGCCCACCGACAATTTGCGGCGCACTGCGCGGCACGAAAATGTTGGCTAACGCAAGCGAGCCATTTTGGTAGCTGAGATGCACCTGCATCCAAATAGCGATAAGAAACGAAACGATCATCGCAGAGGCCAAAAGCAGCCACAAAGGGCGCTGCGGAATTTTGCGATCTGAAGCGAGTTTGAGCGCGCTAATCCACGACGGCATCAAACACGAGCGCATATCACCGGGATACGAAATCATCACCGAAGCGGCGGCGGCATCGCCAAGCGGCGTGCCCGGTCCAGCGCCAAACGCGTGTGACCAAATCAAAAGTGGTGGGTGCGCTTTGCCGATAAAAAGTAGGCCACTGTCGGCCAAAACGCGCGATAGCACCATCGAAATCGTTAAATACGAAGTCCAAAACAAAAGCGCAATCAATGGATGGACGCCCGCGAAAATCGCCCAAGCGACGAGATACGAAAACGCCGCCATTAGGCCCCAAAACGCGACGGGATAAGGCATCGCTTCGCTGCTTTCTTTGATGGTGCGCGGCGCTTTGCCGAAAGCGCGTTTGAGAACATGAGAAAAATGCTCACGGCCCGTCCAAAAAATTAGACCGGCAATTGCTAAATAGGCGCCGACTTCCTGATAACCGGCGAAGGCTTTGCCGCCTGCCGACATTCCCGCTGGCAACGAACTGGGCGGATAGCCAAGATAATACGCGGCGATGAGTTGGAACTTGAAAAACCAAAAGAAAAACCACAGCGAAAACGAGATTTCTGTGGTCAGCAAATACGATAAGCCCAGCGCCAAAGGGAACACTTTAAAAACCATGGTGCCGGTCTGATTCCATGGCACTTCAGAAAATAATCCGGCAACAGGAATCTCCAGCGGCACAAGCGGCACATCAGGAAAATACAAATTGGCGCCGTTTAAAAGTTGAATTAACGCCGCAACCGCAAAACCACACCACATTCGCGGATTGCGCCAAAAATCGCCGCTAAGTTGGGCATTGTCTTCATGCGCCGTCATTTCCATCGGCAGGCGCAATAGTGGAAACGAGAGTGCTTCGTTTTCGCACCATTGGGCGCGCAAGATGACGCTGAGACAGCCCGTCATGAGCATGGTGACGATGCCAACGCTTGACCACGCGCAAAGCGGCACCAGCCATTTGGCCCACGGCACAAGGCCGCCGTTGCCGCTGAAAAAATCGTTGACCAAAGCCGCACGATAATGCCCGTTTTCATCCAAGGCGGGCGTCATCCACGGTGGCAAATGCTGCAATTGTTCGAGCCATTTATTTTCCGGCGTGGCATAGTAAAACGCGCCGACAATATAAGTCGGCCAATAAATGTTGCCGCCGATTCCCGCCACCAAACACGAAAATAAGCACGACAAATAAATTGTGTGTTGCTCATCGCGCGCCAGTCGCAAGCGTCCGTTGCATTTTGCCAAAAGCGGATTGAGCACCACTAAAACCAGCAGCGTAATTACCGCGCCCGGCGCGAAATGTTGTGAGCCAAGATAGGTATTATTCAGCTTGAGATCAATAACCGGAATAACATAACCAAAAAACGCCGCCAGAAGCAAACTGAGGCTTATAGAGCGCCACGTTAAGGCGCGCAAGCGAGTTTCTGGCTCAATCTTCGCTGGCGGCGCGGCTTGAGTTGTTTGGTTTTCGATCATCGTTCTACATAGTGCGGGCCGATGAAAAATGGAATCCGCTCATGCTTTTCGCTGTGTATATTTTTCTCCTGCGTATGTTCAGATGAATGACACCTCTGTATATACTCAAAATACCCAGCATGAAAAAGTCTGCATCGTTCGCCAGCGTTAAGCCGGCGCTTTATCAAAATATCGTGCGCGATGTGCAAACGCGCATCGAAAGCGGCGAACTGGCGCCCGGTGCGCGTTTGCCTTCGATAAATGCGCTGTGTTTTCAACATAAAGTCAGCACCATTACAGTGCGCACTGCTTTGCGCGAATTGGGCGCGAAAGGTCTTGTCGCAAGCCAAGCGCGCCGTGGTGTTTTCGTTTGCGAAAAATCGCTCGACAAAGTGAAATCGGCAGGTCTGCTACAAAATGCCATTGCCGTTTTATCGCTGCTGCCGCTTGAAGAAAATGCCGAACTCTCAACCAGCAACTGGGCACGCGCCATTGGCCAAGGCGCTTATCAAGCCATCGAAAAGGCCGGATTTCACGCCTTTTCCTTGCATCCCAACCGTTTTAGCGAAACCGATATAGCACATTTGGCCGTCGCTAAACCGTTGGGCGTTGTCTTCACCGAGCTGCACACGCAACGGCAGCGAGCCATGCACATCGCCGAGGCACTGACCGCCTGCGGCGTTCCTCTGGTAGTTTACGGCGGCGCACCGGAATTGGCCGCGTATGACCGCGTATTATCCGATCACGAGGCTGGCTCTTATGCTTTGACACGCTATTTGATTCAAAAAGGTTGCAAGCGCCTTTTGAACGTGTGGACAGAAAGCGAAACCGGCTATTGGTTTACGCGTCGCCGCACCGGTTACGAGCGTGCCTTGCGGGAAGCGCACATAGAACCATTGCCCGATTTAATTGTGCCGCCGTTTATCGCGCCTCATGGAAAACGCGAAGAATTTGAAAACTCGGTGCGCCGTCTTGCCAGTTTTTTCATTGAGCCGTTTTCAGATTCATCACCCGTTGATGGGTTGTTAATGGCTACTGATGTTGATGCGATTGCTGCTGCTGCCGCCTGTCGCTTGTTTGGTAAAAAGCCAAACCATGACGTGCTCATTGCCGGTTATGACAACTTTTGGCAGGCGTGTGGCGAACGGCAATTTGAACCGTGTGCGCCTTTGGTCACCATAGACAAATGCGATGCGGCCACAGGGCAGTCTTTAGTGCAATTGTTGTTGGATCGCGTGGCGGCGCGCCTGCCGCATGAGCCGCAATCGCGCCTGACCCTTCCCCAATTAATTGAAGTCGAAAATTCGTGAAATGAAAGTGAATTCCATGTCGAAATTTCTGAAAACCATCGCCGCCGTTCTGCTTATTTCAAGTGCCGCACTTGCGCAGGAGATGCCGCTTATAGCGCATTATGCGCTGGAGCCAAATGCGCAAAACACGCAAATTTTAACCGATAGCGGGCCGCAAAAACTGAACGGCGCTATCGGCAACGGCGCGCGTTTTGTGCCCGGAAAAATCGGTCAGGCCCTCGAATTTACCGGACAAGGCGATAGCCGCGCGCGGGTGGGCAAAGTTGGTTTTATCGGCCAATTGAGCGATAAAATCACCATCACAGCATGGCTCAAAATTGATGATTATAAAAACGCTGGCGGCTTCATCGCCAAGCGAGCCGATAATGTGGCAGCGCCGTTTTCTCTTTCAATCGGACAAAACGGCGAACTGGGTTTTGAAGGTAATAACGGGCAAGACTGGGAGAATCTCTTCACCGGCCCGAACACAGTGCCAAAAGCCCAGTGGTTTCACATGGCGTTTGTTTATCATGCAGGCAACGAAGCACGCTTTTACGTAAATGGCAAGCAAGTGGGCGCCAGAAAAATGAGCCGTGCATTGGCTTCTAACGATCAAGATTTCGTTTTAGGCGCCGACCCGTTTCGCGGCGCCTTCAAGGGCACCTTGGACGAAGTGAAATTGTTCGCTACGGCCCTTACCTCAGAGCAAATTCAAAGCGAAGTCAACGGTCAGTTTCTGCTAACGCGCGCCGCGAAAAACGAAGATTTCTCGCCGCCGACCCATCTGGTTAAATTCGCTTTGGTGCGCTTCGACCAGCCGATTGGCAGGCAGGAAGGCTATGGCCGCACGCGCATTACCGCGCAGAAAAAAGCTGGCCCGGACGCCATTGACTGGCCGCAGATTACTTTAGACAACAATCCCATTTTGGAAAAATCGGGAGAACAGAACATAGATTTGCCACTGCGCGAAAATGGCAAAGAGCGCCCGCTCTGGCAGCAGCCTTACGATCAAATTGTGCAGCCCGGCAATCACTGGGTTCGCGCCGTGCAATGGATGTGGGGCCAGCGTTACGCTTATACCACTGACCGCACCGCGCGCACATGGCACAACGATTATGAACTTTGGACTTTTCCAATTCTGCTCCAAGGCGCCGGGCAAAATGATGTGCGCGATGTTGTTTTGAAATACGACGGCAAAATTATCTATCAAAATGCCGGGCCGCTTCGTTCTCTGACTTTGCTGCTACCACAAAACGAAACCGGCAAAAAATACGAATTAGCCGTAGCTAATGGCGCACCAATTTCTTTTGATGCCGGCCTGTTGCCCATAAAAATCGGTGAACCGCAAAACCACGTCATTCCGCTTGATTTTACACTGGTCGGCACGCCAAAAATCTCTGTAAAAAACGCGCCGCCCGCTTTTGCAAACCCAAAAGAGTGGGAAGAGGATTTAGCAGCCATGCGCGCGGTGTTATTGCCTAAGGCCGCACAGGATGTTTTAGAAGCGCGCCTGAAAACTGTTTCTTTTGCCGAGAATGGTGTGCCGCTTTTGGCTTCTTTTTCGATGGAGCCGAACTTGAAAAATCCAATGCAGTTTTTGGATTTTGGGCCTTTGCAATTCGACGGCGAATTGCAAGATGGCGCAACTTATGATGGCAATGGAAAACGCGATAACGCCTTGCGTTTGAATGGAGCAAAATCACGCGCCGTTATTACGCAAGCGCCGTCGTTGACCGCGCCGCAAGGCCCTTTCACCTTTACCATTTGGGTGCGGCCTGAAGCCATGCCGCAAAACGATAGCGTGGCTTACATTGTCAGCACGCGCAGTAGTTGGCACGTTTCCAAGCCGTGGTCACTGCGTTTGGCGCCCGATGGCAACTGGGGTTTTGAAGGCCACGATGGAGAATGGAAACAGCAGTGGGCCGATGCACGTCTTCAAGCCGGTAAGTGGCAGCACCTCGCGTTGAGTTTCGCTCCCGGTGGCGACATGGTTTTTTATCTGGATGGCAAGGAAGTCAAGCGCGCAAAAGCGCCCACCAAATTGACGCCCGGCACGCAGCCCTTGGTTTTTGGTTACGAAGAAGGCGGCGACTTTCCCGGCGGCGCCCGCAGCGGTTTCAAGGGCTTGCTTGACGAAGCCAAATTCTATGGCGCGGCCCTTTCCAAGGAACAAATCCAATCCGATTTGCAAGGCACACTGGCGGTGCGCCTGCCCGAAGGCGTAACACCGAAAGTTCGCACGATTAATGCGGCCCCAACAATTGCAACGACGCCCGCTGTGCCCAACACCCCTCAGAAAAATGCCCAGCGGTCGCCGATTTCGATTTATGCCATCAACCCGCCACACGGCATGGGCGGCGGCGCGTTTTTCTTTGGTGGCGAGCATTTGAAAAAATTCTCCGGCAGTGCCGCGCAATACGCCGATTATTTGGCAAATCTCGGTATTGATCGGGTTTGGGAAAAGCAATGGAACGATGATTATGCACGGGCCTTGCAAGTTAAAGGCATCCAATTCGGCTATATTCCCGGCACAAGTTGGGGACGCCCCTTTCTATCCCATCCCAATCTGGCGTTTTTCGCCGCCACGCTACCCGATTGGCACGCGCCTCTTTACCGCGATTTGCAATTGCACGCGCAAAATCTAAAGCAATACTCCAACTTTGCCGGCCTTGCGATTGGCGCCGATAACGGCGGCTATGTTTCGTTTTGGGATTGGGCGCCACCGATTCCCAACCGTCCATGGGGCGAAGCATTCGTGCCTTTCCAACAAGGCAAAACACTGAAAATTCCGATGCCGCAACATTTAGGCGGCAAAGAAACCGTGCGCGAATTTACCGATTACATCGCGCGCTACGATGAAACGTTCAAGCAATACACTACTTCGCCAAAGCTGTGCGCGAAGTTGATCCACAATTAGCTTTTTTCACCGGCAGTTTTGGTAGTTCTCCGGGCGTTGGCGGGCGCGGCGGCTGGCCGTGGGCCACAATTCCCGGCGCGCCAATCAATGAAGGCTTAGATGTCATGCAAGCCTATGATTGGAACGAGGTTTCTTCTTCAAAGCCAATGCATTTACCGGCTTTGATTGACCGCTTGAAATCTTATTTTCCCGCGAAATCAGCTTCTGCCTTAGTGGACGATTTTCGTTTATTTTTCGGACGCGAAGCGCGCCAGCGTGCTTATCTTTTGGCCTTGACGCGCGGCATTGATTCCATTGGCACAACATTCTTGGCAGCGCCCAATGGTGACGAAGCGAAACCACAAACCATTGCCGATCAAAAAGAGCTTTTTGCGTGGATTCACAAATACGGAGGCATCTATAAAGGCACGCAGCCATTGGCATCCGTCGGTGTGCTTTATGTGCATCCGCAAGCCCTTTTGCGACGCGTGAATCAAGATGCCAATGCGAATGACGACGCATTATTGCAGGGTTCGCACGAAGGAAAAACAACCGAAGCGCTCTGGCTGTGCCACGCCGCCGGATGGCCCGCAAAAATCGTTACGCCCGAAGAATTAAAGCGCGGTTTAGCGCCGGAAATGAAAGTCTTGCTATTGGCTGGTTTGAATCGTTTCGACGATTCATGGTTATGGTCGCAAGGCTTGGAAACGCAGCTAAAAGCGTTCGTTGCGGGCGGAGGAAAAATCGTAATGGACGATGAATCAGTTGTCCCGAACGGCATCGCAGCTACAAAAACAGCTTTGAAAATTCGCTCCTACGTCACGCAAAGCGACACCGATTGGACGCCCAAATTATTCGCGCGCAACCAAGAGAATATCCAAATTTTACGCGCCGCGTTGCAGAACGTCGAAAAGCCTATCGCAACCTCGGATAATCCCACCATTTGGGCCATTCCGCATCAAACCGGCGATGTCATTTATGTCACTGTCGTCAACTGGGGCTACGACGGAACAAAAAACGCCAGCCAGTTCGTCAAGCCGCAAACAGGCAAGATCAATTGGAACACCACACGGCCCATTTATGATGTGCGCAGCGGCAAAAAGCTGACTTCGCAAGAAGCGCAAACGGTGGATTTAACCAAAGAAGGTTTCGCTGTTTTCGCTTTGCCTGCAACAGGAAATTTTGTAGTGCCAAGCATGGCTTCAATGGTTCAAACGGCCCGCGCCACAGCAAAAGAAGCCTCGCCGCAAGCATCAAATGATTTCTTGACACGCAAAGACACGCCCTTGATTATTGCGCTGACAACAGAGCAAAGCGGCGATACAAAAATGCAAGAGTTAGCGAAGAAACTGAGAGGTTTTTACGCAAAGAAAAACCGCAAGGCCGAAATTCGCGCCATCGTGCCAGACGAGATAATTCGTGGCTTGCAACCATTAAATTTGCAACCCTTTCCACGCTGGCAAACCGTTGAAGCCGATTTGATTTTGCTGGGCAGTGCGCAAAACAATTTGTTGATTTTCGACCAAATGCGCGGCGGCTTATTAAACGGTAGCGGCCCCCGTGTCGAAGTAACATATTCTCCTTTTGTCGGAGAACAGCAAGTGTTGAATATCATGGGCGACAGCATCAGCGATTTGGAAAAATCAGTGGCACAAATTGCGCGCTAAAAGCGTGTCCTAACGCGTAGTTACTACAGCAGCTAACGATTTGGAGGCTACAAAACACCTAAACGCGCCGCGCGTTTTCCATAATTTTTAGTTGCCACGCCACATTTTGCTCGCCTTCGGCGCCTGAAACAGGCACCTCTATTTCGCCTTTGCAAGCGCGCACGAAATCGCCGATTAGCAAATCTACCAAGTCGGGCAATTCGGTTTCGCGGCCATCCGGCGACGTTAAAAAACTCACGAAATCGCCGCTCGCATTTTTGCGCCCCGCGTAGCCGATTTTCTGCCCGTTGAAGGCAAAATAGCGCTGCGGAGGGTTCGCTTCGGGGTCAAAGCGCACAACAATACGCGCCTTTATCGGCCCATTTGGGCCTTCCAGCGTAAACGAAGCCTTTGATTCGCGTTCGCCGATGGTGGCTTCGATGTTTTTCGGTTCGCCGTTGGGCGCTATTTTTTGCAAAACACTGAGCGGATGCGGCGACAAATCAATCCAGATTTGCTCGAAGTCGCGCTTGTCTTTGATGTTCTTGGTTTCCATCATCATTTCGTATTCGCGCACTTCGCCCTTGGCAACGCCCACCGCTTCTATAAGAAATTTCGTGGCCGGGCCATATTGCATTTGCGTGCCGAAAACAAGATGGCGTTTCTTGGCTTCGCCCACCAATTGAGTGGCTTGCGCGATAAGTTCTTGCGGCGCCAGATTCGGGTCGTAAACTAACGGTTTTTCGCACAAAATGTGCGCGCCATGCTGCAAACAAGTCAACGCTTGCGCAAAATGTTGCGGTGGCGGCGACGAAACACAAACGATGTCCGGTTTTGCACTTTCCAACATCATTTCGACGCTGGTGTAACCGCGTCCGGCGAAGCCAAAAGCGTCTTGCAAATTCTGCTTCGTGCGTGCCATGCTTTGTTCCGAGGAGCCGACAAAAGCGCACACTTCGCAGCCATGTTGATGAAACCAACGCGCATGATTTTTTCCGATGCCGGATGCACCAATAACAGCGACTTTTAAAGTGTTCATTGCAGACCTTTCGTTGCCATTTCCACCAGTGGATAAGCCACCAACCGCGCCGGGCCGAGTAAGCCGGCAGGCGGCGGTTCGTGGGATGAAATTAGCGGCGCGTTGGTGTTCCAAATACACAAATGAATGGCATTGGCGGTGCCGATTTGCAGGGCGTTTGTCACTTCAAAGCGCCACGGCGGTGCGAGGAGTGTGCCGCAAAAGGTGTCGTTGACGCGCAAGGCCACGCCTTCGCGCACGCGCGATAATTCCAGCCAAATGCGGCAGTTTTTCCACGATTCGGGCGCTTTTGCAGTTTGCAAATAATGAATTTCTCCGGCAAACCACGACAAGTTTTGTTCGTGCCACGAACCGCCACTTAGTTCAAAACTTTGCGGCGCGATGAGCGATTCGCCATCACTCAAATCAAAATCGCCCACCAGCAAAACTTGCGGCATTTCATAAGCCGCAGACAAGGTGCAATCTACGGCATTGTGACCAGCCAAAAGTGGCGTGACGGAAAACCAAGTGCCCGCTAACGATGCCCACGCGAATTCATTCAAAAATGGCGGATTAGCCTTGTTCAAAGTTTCGCCATTGAGGAACAAGCGGGCTTCTTCTTGGTTGATGTGCGCCCACAAAGTCAGCGACGAAACTTCGTGCGGCTCGCCTGAAACATCGAACGACGAATGCCACGCCGGATGCGAAGTTTGGCCTTGCGTAGCTGCGCCTGCCTGAAACCAATTGTTCAAACGAAAGGCGTTTGGATTGAGCCGTCGCGCCTGCCATTCATCTGCTAAAAGCAGAGGCAGCGGTAAAATAAGGCGCTCGCCGCGCAGCGATTGGAAACGCCCTGCTTGTTGCAAAAGCAGGCGTGGCGCGGGCGAATCAGTGGCGTAGCCGCGCGCCGTTTGACCATCGTAGTTTTCTACCGTGAACGAAGCGCGTTCAAGATGAATTTGCGCTTGTGGGCGCCATTCGAGCCACAGCGATTCATTCGCGGCCAGTGTTAAATCAAGTCCAAAACCGCCGCCTTCGTTTTCCGAAAACGACGACCATACATAAAGATTTTCGGCTTCGTCTTTTGTTGAATCGAGCCGAAACAAGGCCGATTGCTCACTTGTGCGTGTGGCACGCAAACGCAAATGCAATTCTTGCGAAGCCCCACTGTTGAACAAAAAAAGCAGATTGCCTTCGGCAGTTTCGCGCCTTGCGAAACGCAGACTTTTCGACTGACATTCGAGCGGCGCAGGCAAGCTATCTTTCAGCATTTGGCGCACCCGCAGAAGCGCATCATCATTGTCGGAATTCAGCGCCGGTTGGTAGCAAGCCCAGCGGCCTTCGCGTTCGTTTTGCCGCGTAATAGGAAACCCGGTGGACGATTCTTCGGCGCCCCAAATATCCACAGGGCCGTGTTCATAAAGGTCGGCCACCGTCAGCATAGTGGTCTGTGAAATGGAGTTTTCCAGTTCCTCGTCGCGGCCCCGCTCGCTCCAACGCGGCAACAAACCAAGACAAAGCACTTTGCCGCCACTTTCGACAAAATCTTTCAAGCGTCGCCATAAATCCCAATGCATCGTGGTAACGCCGGACAAAACTAAAACATCCAACGGAATGCCCGCGCGCCCGCAGAGCAATTGCCCTTCGCGCAATGTGGCGTCCAAAACATCGGCTTCTTCGACTAACATAAAATCGAAATGCAATTCGTCAAGCAACGCGGTAGCAGATAGATAATCTTCCCAAACCCAACGCGTTAGGCGATGCCCTTTGGGATGATAATGCGCCCATGCCGAACGCGTCGAAAGCAGCACGCCAATGCGTCCGGCGGGGCGCGAATTCGATAACCATTGTCCAACGCGCGATAATTCGGCATTCCATGCTGCTAATGCCGCTGCGAAGGGTTGAAACGGCTCATCCGGCGGCGCTATTTGCCCGCCAATACCGTGTTGTGCCAATTGATTTAATAGCGGCACGCGATCTTGCGGCGGAAAATTTTCCGGCCAAACAATCAACGGCGACGCGTGGTTTTGCAGCGCAGCTATCGAAGCGGTCAGGCGCGTCATTAACAGGTTGTCGTTAGCCCCCACAAAAAGGCGATGCGCCACGCGAAATGCCGAGCCCAAATCGCCATAGGCGCGCGTTACATCGTTAAATGTTTCCCCGCTTGCGCCGCGCGGCCACAAGGCTAATTGCAGATTATTTTCGTCGCACCAGTCACGTAGCGGCTGCCACCAGTTTTTGTTTAGTAACGTGCTAACCGTTTGCCAAAAATGCTGCCGCACCATAACCGCCTCATCGCCTTGCGGCGCAATCAGTGAAGCCATGCGCGGCAATAAATCGTAGCCGTGTTGCACGTGAAATGCTTCTGGCAAAAGCGGCGACCACGGCAATTCATCGGGCGCGGTTTGCGCAAGCGCTGGCCCCGCTGTCCAGAAACCGCGAATAGTTGTGCCGAAAAACTCTCCCACGGCTTCGCGATAGGAATGGTGAACCAATTCCACAAAATGGCGCGCGGCATAAGGCGTCATACGGTCAATAGCGTTTGGCGATGGTTCGGCAAAGAAGGCTACGACTTGCACATCTTCGTTGAATGCCGCCACACCACGCGCAGGATTTTCGTCCCAATCGGACAGTAAATCCTGCGCTTCTTGCCAGCGCACCTTTGATTTTTCGCGCGGCGCGGCCCAAGCCGCTATGGGCTTTTGCTGTGGCGCTTGCCAAGCGGCGGCGGCTTCGCGCGAGAAATTTTCAAACTGAAAACGCAATGACCACGCATGGTTTTCTTGCCTCGCACGGGCCAGTTCGCCGCTGCCCGACGGCATTTTCCAATCGTCGGCCAGCCACAAAATTAAACCTTCTTTGCCGCAAACTTCCGAGACAAAACGCACCCTCCGCATCCATTCCTGCCCTAAATAACCATCTGGTGCTGCGGGCGGCGACAAAACCAAACCACCGTAGCCACTTTGCCGCAAAGTGCCCAATTCGCGCCGTAACAAAGCCTCATCAAAGGCATCGTGCCAGAACCAGCGCACCAACGAGTTTTCGCAAGGCGCGTGTTGGCTGGAATAATCGGAAGTGGTCATGAGAAAAAGCGAGGCACTTCTATTTTACAACCGCCAATGCACCTGAAACGACAAAACGCTCCGATGAAAATTTTCATCGGAGCGTTTCACAGCAGTCGGAAGGTGCGGTGGATAAGGTCTTTAAATCAATGAATCAGCCATGTTCGTTGTCCTTTCAGGAAGTCGTCTTATCTCGTTTTTCAATGCCTTTTAGCTTCGATTCTGGAAGTGACGAATACAAAGCCGCCAATTTCTTAGGCTGTGAAATGCGATTTTCAACAATGAAGTTAATGAGGGAAAACAAGTGTGTAGCTGTTTCCACATCATCCTTCAAGTTCATTTCACCGGGATGAACTGATTCATTGCCGATTACACGAACAATATCTAATGCCTGTTGAACTTCAACGGGCAAACCCTTTTTCACCAATTCCTTGATGTCATCATCAATTTTCTTTCCCTTTTCACCCAATTCAACACACAACTTTTGGATGGCAAGTCGAAGCAATGCAGCGGCACCACGCGGGGAACGATTGACGATTGAAGCGGCTTCTTCGTAATCTGCTTTGATGGCTTCTGGCATTTCTGGATGTGCTGGTTCAACGCCGGATTGGTCAGGGAAAATCATCTTGCCGTTATACCAAAGACTAAGGCAGCCGCAATGCTGGCAAATTGCTCTATTTACTTGGTCTACTTGCGAACAATACCATTCATGCCAGTTCTGAACAGCGTAAACATGGCAGCGTGGGCAATGGAAATTCTTTTCATTGAATTTTGGTGGATAATACTTCACTGTTTCGACTTCCTTTCAAGCGAAATACTTCGCCATAAAATCACGGACATCAGTAATTATTTTCTTTACATCATCTTTCGTGAATTTATCCCAATCGCCGTGGGCCGCTTTGTTTCGGATGTCGGCAATCGCGGTAATTTGCTTCTGGATGAAACTGGGATAATCGCCGCGTTTTGCCAGTTGACCATTCATGAAGTCCAGTTTGGGTTTATCTGACAGTGTGATTGGCGGGTCACGGTCACACATCTTCCTAAGGGCATCTTCCAACACACAACCAGCTACCACAGCAGCCGCTTGATAATCACCTGTTTCCAGAAGATATTCAGCACGTTCAAGAAAGTCATCAAAGACATCTGCTGTTATACGCTGTTGGAGATTGAACAGATAGCCCTGTTCATAATCCTCTTTGGCCGCTTTCAAAATTCCGACAGCAGATTGGATAGAATGTATGTAACCCAATATGGATGGTGCGGTATAGATTGAAAAGGTTTCGTAGTGTTCGCTATCCTTTCCAAAAACCTTTGATATTAAATTTTGCCCATTAACTTTAAAACCGGCACAAAACTCAGAATCAACTACTTCTGAATCCAGTGTATTTAAATCGAATTGGTTTGATTTTATTGGTGGTTTTTCGCCACGTTTAATCAATTCATTAAAACGGTCAATGATTTTCTGGTCAACTTTCATAGTGTTCCCTTCACGACAGATGATATTCCAGAAATGACCTAACAGCAGGAATCATCCGTCCCACTTCATCCTTCATTTGCTGTGCATCATGTCCAGTTAATCCAACCCATTTTCCATGTGCCGCATCATTTCTTATAGCGGCCAAAGATGTCACATTTTTCTTTGTCAAGGCGTTGTAAACGTTCTTTTTTGCCAATTCATCATTCATCCAGTTCAATTTGGGCTGGTCTGGAAGTGTGATTCCTTCACGGTCACATAGTTTGCGAAGTCCATCTTCCAATACACACCCAGCTAAAACAGCCGCCGGGATATAATAACCTTCATTCAAAAGCTGTTCAGCCTGTTCTAAAAGGTCATCAAAAATTTCGGCTTCAACTAACTTACGAAGGTCAAATAAATAACCATTTCCATAATCTTCTTTGGCCGCTTTCAAAATTCCAACTGCTTTTTTTAATTTATACAGTTGTTCAAGGGATGCAGTGTCTAATTTGTCAAAGTTGGTATAGTGGACGCTTTCTATTCCCATGACCTTACCAAGAAGACTTAATGTATTGGTTTTCCATGTGAATAGAAAATCGCCTTGAACAATAGTATCACCTGAATATCCACCAGTTCTGGTGGATGGATTTTCCCCACGTTCAATCAATTCATCAAAGCGGGCAATGATTTTCTGGTCAACTTTGGACATTTCTTTTCGCCTTCCTTGTTTGTAGTGAAAACGATTATAACGCAGTCTTTAGAATCCCGGAAGGGTATAGAATGCAAAAATCCCGCTGAAATTAATCAGCGGGATTTTCGTTTTAAGACTTCGGAAGATGCGATGGATTAGTTCAGCTTGACTGCTAATCCCGCATAAGCGTGCGTTTTGTCGCTTTGACAGTTCATATACACAGATGGGGCAGCCCATGATGTGCATAGAAAGTCTTTCAAGCTAAAACTCGCACCCCCCTGATCCAATACTTTTACTTGAAATATTGACCACCTCCTTTTTGGATTAATTCCAGTGTAAACGGGGATTGTGGGTTTAGTCAAGAGAGGAGCGCTAAATTTTTGTCAAACTGTGCGCCATGAAGCGCCGCACATTTTTAAAAACTGCTGGCAGTCTGGCAGCGTTGCCGCTGTTGTCCTCTTCTTCTCCCTTGTTCGGCGAGCAAAACTCTCTCCCTTTCACAACAGATGACGAAGCGTTTTTGGATGAACTTCAACACGCTTGTTTTCGTTTTTTTTGGGAAACCGCCGAAGCGGGCAGCGGTTTGGTGCCTGATCGCGCTCACGCCGATGGCAGCAACCGGCCCGATGTTGCCAGCATCGCTTCGACAGGTTTTGGCCTCACAGCACTTTGCATTGCGCACCAACGTGGTTGGCAGGAATCAGACGAAATCACAGCACGCGTGCGCAACACGCTCCGTTTTTTGCGCGATAAAATGCCGCAGAAAAAGGGATTCTTTTATCACTTCGTCAACATCAAAAGCGGCGAACGCGTGTGGAAATGCGAAATTTCCACCATTGACACCGCGATTTTGCTCTGTGGCGTGCTGTCGTGCCGGGGCTATTTCGACGATGCCGAAATCCACACTTTAGCCGATGATATTTATGCCCGCGTAGATTGGCCGTGGCTCACCGATGGCCTGTTAATTCGTCACGGTTGGAAGCCCGAAAGCGGGTTTTTGAAATACCACTGGGGTGCATATTCCGAACTGATGATGCTGTATTTGCTCGCTATCGGCGCGCCGGAAAAGCCGATTGATGCGCGGGCATGGCACGCATGGACACGCCCGTGGTTTGACTACGAAGGCTTGCACTACATCAATGTCAACGCGCCGCTATTCATCCATCAATATTCGCACGCGTGGCTCGATTTTCGTGGACAACACGATGATTACACCAACTATTTTGAGAATTCTGTTTTGGCGACTAAAGCGCATCGCTTGTTTTGCGTGAAATTAATGGAGCGTTTTGGACACTTTGGGCCAGCAGCATGGGGCATTACAGCATCGGATTCGCAAAAAGGCTACAAAGCGTGGGGCGGGCCGCCGGAACACGGCAATTTAGATGGCACGATAGTGCCATGCGCAGCAGGCGGTTCGCTGGCATTTTTGCCGCAGGAATGCCTCGCGTGTCTGCGCAATTTGCGCGAAAAATATCCGCGTGCGTGGCGCCATTATGGTTTTGTGGACGCGTTTAACCCGCAAAGCGGTTGGTATGACGCCGATGTGATTGGCATTGATGTCGGCATCACACTTTTGATGGCCGAAAACGCGCGCAGCGGGTTTGTGTGGGATATCTTCATGCGCAACGAAACAATGCAAAATGCCATGAAGAAAGCTGGTTTTAGGCTTTAGGTCTTTGGTTTTGGGTTTTTGGACTTCGATTTTTAGTCTCATAAGGCATCATAACTTCGCATAACCAAAACCTAAAACCAAAGACCTAAAACCCACCTACCACTTCGCTTCAAACACGGCCCATTCCATGAATTTCGAGATGTAAATCAGCAAAAGGAAGCCGCCAATGAGTCCTATGAACCACTGCGTAAAAAGCAATGACTGCTCTTGATCAACCTCGCCTAATTTCCGCACAGCTTCGCGGTCTTCCACGCTGGCTTCAATGGGGTTGGGAGCATCGAAGAATTTGAGACTTCTTTGCAAAGTGTCCAATTTGATATAAATTGGGGCAAAAGCTTTTCCAAACGGATTCCAAATGGAAACCATAATGGCAACGGTCACGGGAATCGTGAGTGGGCTAATCATGCGAAACTTGTGCGATTGATGCTCCATATAAATGTAGCAGCGTCCGCAGGGCGGTTTGCGCAACTGGCTCATCTTGGTCGGCGCTTTGATTTTCTCCAGTGAATCGCCGCGAATGATGCGCGCGATCATTTCGTCATCGCAATAACAGCCACGCTTGAATTTCCAGCAGGTTTTACGCGCTAAAAAGGCCGGACATTGCTTGCGAATGACTTCGCGGCAAAACGGCAAACTCCAACAAGGCGAAAGCGCATTGGCATCTTTAGCAACACGTTGTTGCGCGGCTTCAATCTGCTGTCCGGTGCCGACATTCGCCTTTTGCATCATGCGATCCGGCATTTCCAAAATCCACAAAATGACTTCAATCAGATATTTCAGCAAGCCCACAATGGCGATGCCCATGCCGCCGAGATGACAGGCATTACTCAACTGTAAAGCTGCATAAGAAGCAACCGACGGACTGGTTTTGAAAACACCAAACTGTGACGGCAGCAAAAACGGAATGCCAAAATAAACGAGCAACCCAATGACTGTCATGGCGATGCCGGCACCTTTTTGCGTCCAGATGGCGAATATACCACCAACCGCAAGCACAATTAGCATGACACCCAACACCATGCTTGCGGTGTTGATATCGCTCACTACCTTCGATCCCAAGGCGATGGCTGTCCTTTTGCCGCCGAATAACTTCGTAGCCATGAACAGCAATGGCAAAAGCGTGCCGCCGCCACCAACATACAAAAGGTATTTGAGATAATTGTCGTAGCGATCTACCAAACCATCCAAATTCCATAAGACCTTTTGCATCCCACCAGTTTCACGCCGCTCGACTTGCACATTGCTGGCCGCATGAGCCGCCACCATATTCGACGCGCTTTGTGGGCCGGTAGGCGGCGCGGGTGCCACCGGCGCCTGTGGGCGACCCGGCGGTTGTGGTGGGCGTGGCCCGGAGGCCGAAGGCGGCACCGGAGCCTGCGGCGTTTGTGCTGGTCGGGCCGTTCCCGGCGGCGCGGGTGGTTGGGGGCCACGCGGTGCTGGAGGCGCCGCTGGTTGTCCCGCAACCGGGCCAGCTTGCGGAAGACGCGGCGCTTGTGGCCCGCTTGGTGCCTGTGGCGGACGCGGTGCAGGTGCGCCTTGCGGAGGCTGCGTCTGTGGCGGACGCGGCGCAGCGGCTGGTGACGGTGCGATGGGTCTCGGCACGGTTGCCGCTGGAGGCGCTGGCTGAGGGGCCGGGCGATTTGGCGTTGATGGAGCAACAGGTGCCGCTGGTTTCGGCGCAGGCGGTGGCGTGGCTGTTAAAGAACTCAAATCCGGCAGTGGCGGCACACCCGACGCAGTAGCGGCAGGCGATTTCGGCGTCGCTACAGGAGGAGCGGGTGTGGGAAGAGTCGCAGGGAGAACCGCAGGAGAAGCGGCTTTCGGCGCCTGTGGTTTTGGTGGCGCGACTGGCGTCTCAAGTTCGCTTGGCAAGGCAAACGAAAAAGGATCGGAAGATGCTGCCGGTGCCGAAGGCGTTGAAGGAGCAGAAGCCGCTACGGTTGGTGCCGCTACCTCTGGCGCCGTTGCCTCTGGCACAGGTGGATTAGCGGGCGAGGATGGTGCGTCTTTGGCTTCCGGCTTATCGAGTGCCGGGTCATTTTGAAAACGAAAATCAGACATACGAAATCTCCTGCTCTTCTTGGCAGTTCCCCTTGATGCGATTGGCTCTCGATCTGGCTTTTGATAATGCGCGTTGCTTTTACAGTTTAACGTTGGCTGAGGCGTTTTTGCTCTTCGGCGGCCATTAATTCGTGCGCTTCTGCCAAAATGGTTGGGATACGTTTGGCAAACGGGCTGCTTTTCAGCGATTCAAGCAATTCCGGCTCTTGCGTTTTATCCCAGTCGCCGGGTTTGCTGCCGGGAAACCAATGTCCGGCATTGCCCATCAGGTTGTAACGCATCTTGCCCCACTCGACCAAGTCCAACGAGCGCGCGAATGTCCACAAGCGCAAAATTTCCAACACATTTAAGCCGCCCGGAATTTGATCGTGATCGGGAATGCCTTCGCTCCACCGCGCGCACCAATCTTCTCCTAAAACTTCGTTCATTTCTTCGCGCAAGCGTTTTTCAATCGGCGCCATGGCTTCGGCGGCCTTATCGTAATGATTCAGCGCTTCGATGTGTTCGTCGAAATCCGCAGGCCGCGCCGCGCCGCAACTGAGCGTGTGAATCTCTGGGTGCGACAGGCAATACAAATCGTTGAATTGCATCGGCGAAAGCGGCGTGCAGAGGTCTTTGATTTTCGGCGACGGCTCGTAAAGTTTCCCACCTTTATCGTTGGGCGAAATGATAAAAACGCCCATGTCCTGCTTCTTGGCCGCTTCAATCGCGCCCCAGTTAAGCGGGTTCACAAAATACCAATGCACATTGAAATAATCGAATTCGCCGGTGTTGACAGCCGTTGTAATGTCTTTGTTGGAGCCGTGCGTTGAAAAACCGACAAAGCGCACACGCCCTTCTTTTTGCAATTGGCGCACGACTTCCATGCAACCGCCGCGCAAAAGGGCATAATCCAGCGTTTCTTGGTTATTAACGCCGTGAAATGAAAGTAAATCTACATAATCCAGTTTCAAATACTTCATAGATTTCTCGAAGGTTTCGAGAAACGTTTTTGGGTTTTCATTCGGCCCAACCTTGGTTTGCACGATAATTTTCTCGCGCGGCAATTTCGGCAAAATCCAGCCGAGTTGCATTTCGCTGCTACCATAACCACGCGCCGTTTCGATGTGATTGATGCCCAGTTCCATCGCGCGCTCAATGGTGGCTTCGAGATTGGCTTGAGCGGCTTTTTCGATTTCTTCGGGTTCGACATCTTTCCAGGCCTGCTGATAGCGCATTCCGCCGCAGGAAAAAACAGGCATTTGCAATTCGGTGCGGCCAAAGCGACGATATTTCATGTTGTTTTCGTTTTTCATCGTCCCCAGTTTACCGCACAGGTCACCTTTGAAATCTGTTATAATGGTAAAAATTTCTCGGAGGTTTCAACATGAGACTGACAAAAACTGCCGTTCCAATTTGTGTTTTGAGTTTGATGTGCTTGGCGTGGGGTCAACCGTCCAAAACACCCAAAACCAACTCGCCAAAAACCAGCACCGCGCCCGCTTATCGGCAGCGAGTGGACAGCATTTCCAACGAACTCAAGCCGCAAATCGCCGCATTGTGGCAAATCTACGGAAAAATGGAAGACCTGAACGGCATCATGCAAAAACACGCCGCGCGCAACGGCGGCGAAACTACAGCCGCCGATAAAGACGACTGGAACAAATTGAAATCATCGCTTGCCGCGACTCTGCAAGGCATTCGCAGCAACACCAAACGACTTCGTTCGGTTTCTCCTGTGCCGCGCCCCTTGAAAAAAATTGATTCCGAATTTGTGGATGCCAGTTTTGAACTCGAAGAAGGTCTTGATTCGCTCGTCGCGTGGACAAATACGCCCTCGCCCGAAATGAACTTGCAATTGGGCCGCGAAATCCGCAAAGGCATTACATCGTGGACAAGCGCGCTGGTCAAACTCAATCGCGCCACCGATTCCGGCGTCACCGCGAAAGTTTATACGGAGAATTGAAGTGCGTTATCTCGCGAAAAACGCACAAAACTTGTCATCGCCACCAAAAAGTGCGATGTAAAACGGCGTTTTCTAAAAAGCAGTCTGAAAAGTCGCTTGTAGCAACTACCCCCCATCGCCACCCACGAGGGGAAGCTGGATGGCAGTATCTTGACTTTTTAAACTGACTCTTAGAAAACGCCATCCTCCAAAATCAGATAAGCTAAAAGATAGAGGCCAATCAAAATAGCAAATTTATCAGTCCCCCACATGAACTTGAAACTGGCGCAGGCTACCTATGCGCTGGCAGGAACAGGCACAATTCAAGAGCGGTTAATTCTGGCATGGGAACAAGCCTTTGCGCGTATCGCCAAAAAAGA
This sequence comes from Abditibacteriaceae bacterium, assembly GCA_031372065.1. Lineage (GTDB taxonomy): Bacteria > Armatimonadota > Abditibacteriia > Abditibacteriales > Abditibacteriaceae > DASWNL01. The sequence continues at coordinate 20,924 of JANMKN010000393.1, forward strand.
TATCCCAAAGGATTTGACCGGCCTGTATGAAGAAATTGACGCGGAGTTTAAGCGGGTTTACAAACTCTCCGGCCCCGATTCCATGCCCCAATGCTTGCTTCAATTTAGTGATGCAGAAGCTGTTGCCGTTGCAGAAACAATTGTTCTGTTAGCTTTCGAATTTGCCAAGCTCCAGGGCATGAAAAACGCGCAGAAATAGCGTTTCAACTTCGCGAAACGACTCGTTTTGTCGCAGAAACAGTTCGAGAAGGGGCTAACCGTCAGAAATGATTGTTTAGTCACCGCACAGGTATTACAACTGTGACAACTGCGCTCGTCCACATCAATTGCCGCCCTCACTATAGCTGTTCAATTCTCCTAACTTGCCCTTCATCACCATAACGCGCAGACTTTTAAGTGTGCCGAATTTTGTCCGCCGATTTAGAACGCCACACGCTTTTTCAAATAAGCGCCGTGGCAGCGTGCCGCCGTGGGTGCTGTGGATTGGTGGGTTATCGCTGGGCGGCACGTTGTTTTATGTCATTTTTTCCGCGCCCGCCGATTTGATTAAACAACAAAACGCGGCGGATTCGCTGCCGCTCACGCAAAGCGAAAACCTGAAAGTTTTGCAACTGCGCGATGCCGACGGAAACATGACTTTTGAAATGTCGGCGCGCCTGATTACCGTTGGCATCAATCAAAACACCGTCGCCGACGATGTTTCTCACGCGGTTTATTATCAAAACGGCAAGCCGTCGCTGACACTCAGCGCCAAAAAAGTGACGCTGAACCAATTAACGCGCAATGTAGAAGCGACGGGAAAAGTCAGCGCCAGCGGGAAAGATGGGTTTTTCGTCAAATCCGAGCGCGTGTTATGGACGCAAAAAACACAAGAATTGCAGTCGCCCGTCGTGGTGCAAGCTGGCTTGCGCGGCAATACTTTTGAGGCGCCACAGCTAACTTACAACATCAAAAGCGGACTCTTGCATTGCCCGGAACAATCACGCGCGCAAGTGGGTCAACTTGCGGTTGAAGCGCGCGAAATCGTTTATGACTCAACGAAAGGTTTGCTGCGCTGTCCGCAAAATGTGACGGCCCGCGCCATGAATTTAGAAGCCACTTCAACGGGCGTCACTTACGAAACGCAAGGCGAAATTTTGCGTTGCCCTCAAAGCGTCACGGCCACGACATCGGGCGTAGTTGTCACAACAGCGGGCGTGACTTACGAAAGAAAAAACGGGCTTTTGCGCTGCCCGCAAAGTGTCCAAGCCAATGCCGATGGCGCTACCATGAGCGGCGGCAGCGCGTTAATTAATACGATTTCGCGCCATGTAAAAATCAGTCGCGGTGTCCAAATTCATGTGCCCGCTGGAACCAATCTGCAACGATTGCAAAATCTGCCGGAACAACTGGCACAAGGAGAAACTGTGAAATTCAAGCCAACTTATCTGGCTGCCGGACTTTTTCTGTTAGCCGCGCCCCATACTGTGCTGGCTCAAAAACCAGCCGAAAAAACGGATAAAACCGCTCCCGCCAAAAACCAAAAGCGCGTGGATGTCGGCGATGTGCATATCACGTCCGATCAACTCGATTACATTAAAGAATCGGCGACCTTTATTTTGAAAGGCAACGTTGTCGTGCGTCAGGATGGCGAAGACATGGTAATGCATTCGGATAGTGCCGTTTACAAGCGCGATGCCAACACGGCAACAGCCAATGGCAACTTAAAAGTGGACACCCGCGATTCAACCATCACCGGCCTGAAACTCAATGCCGATTTCGATAGCAAACACGTTCTCATTACCGAAAAAGTTTTCATGCGCTCGCATGGCGCAAAAGATGGCCTGCCCGACAAAGAGAAAACGAAAAAAGATGCCGCCGCCGCTGTGGATGATCTCGCTCATAAGCCCTCGAATATGTGGTGCGACAAGATGGATTTCAACTACGATATTCAAGAAGCGCTGGTGACGGGAAGCATCAAAATAAAGCAGGAAAACACCGATGGCACTTGCGAGAAGATTATTTTCGACGAAGCCAACAATCGCGCCGAACTCCAAGGCAACGTGGTTTTCGTAGACGATGAAAATCAGAAATTCAAATGCCAGATATTGCGCGTTTGGTTCGATACCGGCAACCTCAAAGTCGTAAAAGGGCCGCTGGAAATCGTTTCGCCGCGCAAAGAAAAAAAAGAAGAACCCACTAAAGCCGCCCCCCAACCAAAACACGATTTCGGCGAAGATATAAAAGTGCCCGCCGAAACCGAAACGCCGCCCACCAAACCAGACGCAAAACCAGACGCAAAAAGCGAAAAAACGCCGTAAAATCATGGCCTACGACGAAACTACCGACGAAATACGCCGCCGCGCCGATATTGTCGAAGTCATCGAACAATATGTGGCGCTGCGTCCAGCGGGCAACAACCGTTTCAAGGCATGCTGCCCGTTTCACGACGAAAAAACACCGTCGTTTTACGTTTCGCGCGACAAGGGTTTTTATAAATGCTTCGGTTGCGGCGAATCTGGTGACTCGTTCAAGTTCTTGCAGAAAATTGAGAACATTTCGTTTGTTGAAGCCAAGCGCCAATTAGCCGAAAAATATGGCGTGGAATTGCGCGCGCAACGCGATTTATCGCCCGAACAGCAGACGATTTTGGCCGAGCGTGACCGCCTTTATAAAGTGATGGCGAGTGCGGCGGCGTTTTTTCGCGAACAATATCAAAAAAACGTCACGCCGCGCGATTATGCGCGCAAACGCGGCCTGTCCGCAGGCACCGTCGAGAAATTCGGCATCGGTTACGCGCCCGACGAATGGGAAAGTTTGCGCAAGCATTTAGTGAATAAATATGGCTTCAAAGACGAAGACGGCGTGGCCGTTGGCCTTCTCATCGAAAGAGAAAACGACACCGGGCAAAAGCGTTATTATGATCGCTACCGGCACCGTTTGATGTTTCCGATTTGGGATATGCAAGGCCGCGTTATCGCCTTTGGCGGGCGTGCTTTGGAAGGCGGAAAAACCGGCAATCCCGACGCAAAATATATCAACTCGCCGGAAAGCCCACTGTTTTCCAAAAGCAAAACGCTTTATGGCTGGCACGTCGCGCGAAGTGAAGTCGGCAAGCAAGAAAGCGTGATTCTCAACGAAGGCTACATGGATTCCATCGCGCTCCATGAAGCCGGATTCGGCAACGCCATCGCCACGCTGGGCACTGCTTTAACCGTTCATCACGCCAGTATGTTGGCGCGATTGTCACCCAAAACGATATATCTGTGTTACGACGGCGATTCAGCGGGAATGCAAGCCGCTTTGCGCGCCGCGCCGATTTTTGCCGCACATAATTTGAATGTGCGCGTGGTCACGTTGCCGGGCGGCGAAGACCCCGACACATTCGTGCGCAAAAACGGCAAAGTCGGCTTTCAAAATGCGCTACGCGAAGCGCGAATGCTGTTGCAATATCGCGTCGAAATGGCGATGGGCAACGCCGATTTAAGCAATCCCATCGAACGCACGCAAGCCATCAAAGCCGCCACCGACATCATCGCCGAAATGCCGCAAGGCAGCGAGCGCGCGACTTATACGGCGTGGCTCGCCGAACAATGGGCGCGGGCCGAAAATATCTCGACGCCTGACCGTTTGCGCATGGTCGAAGCCGCCGTGACGCGCGAAGTCGAAAGCTCCGCCAAACGCTGGGAAAAGCAAGATACGATTCGCGAGGAGCGTCAGGAAAAACAAAATCGCTGGCAAAAGCGCAACGAAAAACCCGAAGTGCCTTCGGAAAATGAGCAAACCGAACGCGAAGATATGGTCGCCATGCTGTCTGAAGCGGCGTTTCATCAAAGTTCGGGCGTTTTGAAGGCCGAAGAAGCATTGATTGCCACGCTCATCAACGCCCCGACATGGCGCACGCGCATTTTAGAACAACTTCCGCTGGAACAATGGACAAGCGAAATGCACGGCGAAATCGTCGCGCTACTGCGCAAATTTCCCGGCACCGAGCCGATTGATATGGCGCCTTTGCTTGATCAACTTTCGCCTCCGGCGCAAGGTTTAGTGAGCGCACTCATGCTGACCGATGAAGCCGCCACGCCGCCGGAACTGCGCGTCATTGACGATTGGATTTCCCGCGTGCAAGGTCACTGGCTGCGCCAAACCGAACGAGAATGGCTCGAAGCCATTCGCCTTAAACTCGAACGCGGCGAACCGATTACCGACGACGACAAAAACGCCTTAGCCGCCGCCCTGCGCGGCACCAAACGCGCCACAGGTCGCCCGCCGGGTCAGATGAACGGGATTTGATTTTCTGTAGGGGCGAACCTTGTGTTCGCCCCTACAAAACGACCTTCCATTAAACTGAGGCCAATCTTATGATTCTTCTCGGCGGCCTTGTTATCATTGCCCTTGCGGTTTATGCCGTCATCCGGCGCGTGGATGTGCGTTTGGCTTTGCTTTTGGCTTCTTTCGCACTGGGCGCGATAAGCGGGACATTGCCCGAAGTCGTTCATAAATTCTTCGCCACGCTGACCGATGGAAAATTTGTTATTCCGCTTTGCACGGCGATGGGTTTTGCCTATGTTTTGCGCCACACCGAATGCGATCAGCATTTGGTGCATTTTTTGACCAATCCGCTGCGCCGCGTGCAGTTTTTGCTCATTCCGGGCGCGGTTTTAGTGGCATTTTTCGTCAATATCCCGATTATCAGCCAGACCAGCACCGCCGTGACAGTCGGCGCCGTTTTAGTGCCGCTTTTGTTGGCGGCGCGCATTTCGCCCGAAACAGCGGGCGCGACGCTGCTACTCGGTGCTTCCATTGGCGGCGAACTGCTCAATCCGGGCGCGCCGGAATTTCGCACCATCACAAGCGAAGCCAGCAAACTCGGCATCACACTGGAAAATTCGACTTGTGCACACGCGGTTTTACCGCTGCTGCTGATTCATGTGCCGATTGCCATCGCGTTATTCTGGTGGCAAAGCGCCAAATTTGAAAAAGGGGCCAAAGCGCCGCGTGATGAACAAACCATAGTCGCCAAAGCCGAAAAAGTGGACGAGCAGCAAGAAAAATTCAAGATTGATTATTTCAAAGCCGCCGTGCCGTTTGTGCCCCTTGCCCTTTTGATTGCACTGGGCAAACCGTGGCAGTTGATTCACATTCCTGAATCGTGGCTGCTCGGCGATAAAGATTTGCCGGATATTTTCGATAGCCGTTTAATCGGCGCCACGATGATTATCGGCGTGTTGTGCGCGGCCCTTGCTTCGCGCAAGCATACCAAAGAATTAGCTGGCATCTTTTTCGATGGTGCGGGCTACGCTTATGCTAATGTGATTTCGATTATCGTGGCTGCGACGTGCTTTGGCGAAGGCGTCAAAAGCATCGGGCTGGATAAAGTGATCGGCGCCTTTGTGACGCAGCAGCCGGGCGCGCTTTTGCCTTTGGCGGGATTTCTGCCGCTGGCGTTTGGCTTTATTTGCGGTTCGGGCATCGCCTCAACGCAAAGTTTGGCGAGTTTTTTCATCGTGCCCGGTTTCGCTTTGCATTTGGCGCCCGAACAAATTGGCGCCATCGTCGCTTTGGGCGCCGCCGCCGGACGCACTATGTCCCTCGTCGCCGCCGTGACACTGATGTGCAGCCAACTCACGAACACCTCGCCCGTGCGTTTGGTGCGCCGCGTGGCGTTGCCGCTTTTGATTGGCATGGCAGTCACGGTGGTTTTTGCCATGCTGCGTGGTCAATGAATTCGCCGTGCCGAAAAACGGTTTTCGATTTATAATGAAGGGGGCAAATTTCCCCGAAATTCAATAACATGATCCAAAACACTCCTCCCGAAATCTGGTTTGTCACTGGCAGCCAGCACCTTTATGGCGAAGAAGCGCTGAAACAAGTCGCCGCCAACTCGCAAAACATCGCGCAAGCGCTCGATGCGTCGCCGCGCATTCCTTTAAAAGTGGTTTTCAAGCCGATTCTGACGCGTCCCGAAGAAATTCGCGCGCTCTGTTTGGAAGCCAACAACGCCGAAAACTGCGCCGGTTTAATCTGCTGGATGCACACTTTTTCGCCCGCCAAAATGTGGATTGGCGGCTTGAGCGTCCTCAAAAAGCCATTTGTGCATCTACACACGCAATTCAACCGCGATTTGCCGTGGTCAACGATTGATATGGATTTTATGAATCTCAATCAGGCCGCGCATGGTGACCGCGAATTTGGTTTCATCGGCACGCGGATGCGGATTAGTCGCAAAGTTGTGGTGGGTTATTGGAACGATGAAGCCACGCAAAATGGCCTCGCGGCGTGGATGCGCGCCGCGCACGGCTGGCACGATTGGCAAGGCGCCCGTTTCGCGCGTTTTGGCGATAATATGCGCTTTGTCGCCGTCACCGATGGAGATAAAGTCGCGGCGGAAATGCGTTTTGGCTATTCCGTCAATTATTACGGCATCGGCGATTTAGTCGAACGGGTCAACGCCGTTTCCGATGCCGATGTAGATAATCTGTGCGCCGAATATGAAGACGTTTACAGCGTGGCCGAGGCGCTTCGCAAAGGCAACGAGCGCCACGAAAGTTTGCGCGATGGCGCCCGCATCGAACTGGGACTTCGCGCTTTTTTGGAAGAGGGCAATTTCAAAGGTTTCACCGACACATTTGAAGATTTGCACGGCCTGAAACAGCTTCCCGGCCTCGCGGTGCAGCGTTTGATGAACGACGGTTACGGCTTTGGTGGCGAAGGCGATTGGAAAACCTGCGCCCTTTTGCGCGCCATGAAAGTGATGGCCGACGGCATGGAAGGCGGCACCTCATTCATGGAAGATTACACCTATCATTTGCACCCCGACGGCCACAAAGTTTTGGGCGCGCATATGCTGGAAATCTGCCCCAGTATCGCGGCGGGCAAGCCGAAATTAGAAATTCACCCGCTCGGCATTGGCGGCAAAGAAGACCCGGTTCGTTTGGTTTTCGACACGCCGCCCGGCCCGGCCATCAACGCTTCGATTGTGGACTTGGGCAACCGTTTCCGCCTTTTGGTTAACGAAGTGGACGTTGTGTCGCCCGACGAACCGCTGCCCAATTTGCCCGTCGCCCGCGCCTTGTGGGAATGCAAGCCCGATTTCAAAACCGCCTGCGCCGCGTGGATTTTAGCGGGCGGCGCGCACCACACCGGCTTTAGCCAAGCGCTAACCAGCGAACACATGGAAGACTTCGCCGACATCGCCGGAATCGAATTCGCGCCGATTGACGCCGACACCAAATTGCGCGATTTCAAGCAAGATTTGCGCACCAACGAAGTCTATTACCACTTGGCGCAAGGCTTGGGACGGATGTAATGACCGATTTAAAACGCGAATTTCTGGAAATCAAGGCGCTCATTGACGAACTGCGTGCGCTTGACATCTACTTTCGCGTTTTTGGCGCTGATAATCACCGTTACGACATCGGCCCTACTCTTTCCGAAAGTGAAATCAGCAAATTTGAGCAGCAACATCAAATCAAGCTGCCAGAAGACTTCAGGCTTTATTTGCAATTGGTGGGAAATGGGAGCCAGCACCAAGAAAATCCTCAAAGTCAAGTTATAGATTGGTCTAATGTCAGCGTTGGGCCTGATTACGGATTATTGGCGTTACGAGAAATGAGCAAAAGTTTGGTTGATGGCTCATTTCCATTTACCAGCAAAGCGCCTTTGCCCTCATGTGGTTGGCATAGCTTTGATGACGACACTAATACTCAAGGAGCAATTACTTTGAATTCCCAAGGTTGCTCCGGCCAAACTCATTTAATTGTGCGCGGCGAAGATTACGGCAAAGTTTGGGAATCAGTCGAATGGACAGAATTTCGCCCCAAGCATTTGAACTTTTTTCAATGGATGCGCCAATGGGCCGAACGGGAAATCGCACGCCTCAAAAACGAGCAAGTTTGAAATGGCTACACAGATCGCTGCCCGATTACACGGCCCCGCCGATTTACGAGTTGAAGAAGTTCCGCATCCCGGCGTGCCGGAAGCGGGCGAAGTGTTGTTGCGCGTGCGTTCGACTGGCATTTGCGGCAGCGATTTGCATCCGTATGAAAACGGCGCGATGGGCGACACATTGCTCGGCGCGCCGCTGATTTTAGGCCACGAATTTTGCGGCGTCATCGAAGAAGTCGGCGACGGCGTAAAGTTGCAAATCGGCACACGCGTGGCGGTTGATCCGGCGTGGACGTGCGGGGTTTGCCACGAATGTTCGCGCGGCAATCCGAATTTGTGTCGCCAGCAAAAGTTCTGCGGTTTGTTTCCGAATGGTGGTAGCTTATGCCAATGGATGCGCGTTCCGGCGCGCTTTTGCCATCAGGTGCCGGATTCGATCTCCGACGACGAAGCGGCGCTGCTCGAACCGCTCGGCGTGGCATTGCACGCGACCGATTTGGCGCGCATTCGCATTGGTTCGACAGTCGCCGTTCTCGGCGCCGGGCCGATTGGCCTCTGCGTCATTCAACTGGCGAAATTAGCAGGCGCCGGCACGGTTTACATCGAAGAACGCTTAAGGTGGCGGAGAGAACTGGCGCAGAAATTGGGCGCCGTATGGCTGCCTGCAAAAGCTGAAGTGGACGTTGCCATCGAATGCGCTTGGGCAGCGGAAGCGGCGCAAGCGGCGGTGGATATTACGCGTCCCGGCGGCGTTGTGGTTTTGGTCGGCATTCCGTTGGGAGACGAAATCACGCTGAAGCATTCGGCCCTGCGCCGCAAGGGACTGACGCTTCTCATGTGCCGCCGCATGAAGCACGTTTACGAGCGCACGATTCCGTTGGTCGAATCGGGCCAAGTGGATTTGAAATGTTTGATTACGCATCGTTTTCCGCTTTCAGATGCGCCCGAAGCGTTCCGTATGAACGCGAAATATGAGGATAACGTGGTCAAAACGATCATTTTTAGTCTCACGCAAGAAGGGAGAAAGTAATGCGCATTAAGGAACTGCATAAGAGGGAGAAGCTGCTATTCATCTTTCCTCTTGGCCTTTTAGCGGTGCCGCTTTTGCTGCGCGTTACCAAGCCGGTTGACTTGATTGCCAAGGTTGACTTGCGCGGAGATGCTTTGGACAGGGCGATACGGCGACGCGTCGGCTATGCGCAAGATTGTGGCACTGTGCCAATAGGGGTCAATCGCGCCTCATCGCAAGCTTGTGCTGTGTCTGCCTTTAAAGCAAAACAACCTTTTAGGGTGCGCTACATTGAACAGGGTGATGATTCAGAGCATGCTACTGCCATCGCGGGCACAGCACAAGGGCAAGTTTTCATTTATCGATATGACAGTCTGATGGGAACAGGTAACGTTGGTGACTCTGTTTACGAATCAACCTGCATCGGACCTTACATCTATACATCAATGGGCCAAGAGCATATCGGATGGAATCGATTGAAGTAAAAAACGGTGCAAGGGCAGAACGAGAGAATCAAAAGGAAATCATGAGCAACGAATACGTTATCGGTTTGGATTACGGCACGAACTCGGTTCGCGCTTTGATTGTGAATGTCGCGGACGGCTCCGAAGCGGCCACGGCGACTTGGGGCTACGCGCATGGCACCGAAGGCGTGATTTTAGCGCGCGACCCGAATTTGGCGCGTCAGCATCCCGAAGATTATTTGACGGGCGCCGAAGCCACCATCAAAGCCGCGCTCGCACAAGCCAAGCAAAACGTGCCCGGTTTCGCGCCGGAGCAAGTCATTGGCATTGGCGTGGATACAACCGGCAGCACGCCGCTTCCCGTTGATGCCAACGGCAATGCGCTGGCGAGTGATGCGACCTTTGCCGACAATCCGAACGCTTATGCGTGGCTGTGGAAAGACCACACCGGCGTGGACGAGGCCGAAGCAATTACCAAAATCGCCGAAGAAATGCGCCCGCAGTATTTGGCGAAATGCGGTGGCACTTATTCAAGCGAATGGTTCTTTAGCAAAATCTGGCATTGCCTCAAAGTTGACGCTCAAGTGTTTGATGCGGCGCACAGTTGGGTCGAATGCGCCGATTGGATTCCGGCCATGCTGACCGGCACGCAAGCGCCCGATAAATTAGTAGTCGGCGTGTGCGCGGCAGGCCATAAAGCGATGTTTAGCGACAGTTGGGGCGGCTATCCCGACGCGGAATTTTTGGGCACGCTTGACCCGAAATTGGGCGAATTGCGTTCGCGCCTTGCGGATTCGGCGCACACCATTGACCGCGCTGTGGGCGGCTTGACAGCCGATTGGTCGGCGCGCACTGGCCTTAAATCAGGCACGCCCGTTGCCGTCGGCGCCTTCGACGCGCATTTGGGCGGCGTCGGCGCGGGCATCAAACCGGGCACATTGGTGAAGACTTTGGGCACTTCAACGTGCGATTTGATGGTCGCGCCGTCCGATGAAAATTTGGCCGATATTCCCGGCGTGTGTGGCATCGTCAACGGCAGCATTTTGCCGGGTTATTTTGGCATCGAAGCCGGACAATCGGCGGTTGGCGATATTTTCAACTGGTTCGTGAATTATCTCAAAGCGGGCACGCACGAGGAACTCACCAAAGCAGCGGGCGAATTGAAAGCGGGCGAGTCGGGCCTTATGGCGCTCGATTGGAACAACGGCAACCGCACGATTTTGGTTGACCAACGCTTGACCGGTTTGCTCCTCGGCCAGACGCTTTACAGCACGCCCGGCGAAATTTATCGCGCTTTAATCGAAGCGACTGCCTTTGGCGCGCTGACGATTATCAATCGCTTGGAAGAATACGGCGTGAAGGTTGAAGAAGTCATCAATTGCGGCGGCATTGCCGAGAAAAATGCTGTTGTGATGCAGATTTACGCCGATGTCATTGGCCGCCCAATGAAAGTGTCGCGCTCGGCTCAAACCTGCGCCTTGGGAGCCGCCATCGCCGGTGCCGTGGCCGCAGGCCGCTTTTCCAATTACGCTGACGCGCAAGCCGCTATGACCGGCCTCAAAGACGTAATTTACACGCCAAATCCTGAAGCCGTCGCCGTTTATCAGCAACTTTACAGCGTTTATCGCAAGTTGCACGATGCCTTCGGCACGCCCGATTGGAACGGTAATTTATTTGACGTAATGAAAACCTTGCTCGACATCCGCGAGGCAGCGCGCTCGTAAAATAGAACGCGAATTGCGCAAATGCACGCGAATTTACGCAAATTTTTTGAGAAAGATTTGCGTAAATTTACGATGATTGGCGTAATTTGCGTTCTATGTAGGAGAGATTATGCTTGAAGAACTGAAAAAGCGCGTTTGTGACGCGAATTTGAAATTGGTGGCCGAAGGTTTGGTCATCCAAACGTGGGGCAATGTCAGCGCAGTTGACCGCGCAAGCGGCAATGTGGTGATTAAACCGTCCGGCGTGCCTTACGAGCAAATGAAAGCCGAACACATGGTTGTAGTGAGTTTGGCAACGGGCGAAGTTGTCCAAGGCGATTTGCGGCCCAGTTCGGATACGCCGACGCACGTTGTTTTGTATCGCGCTTTTGAAGGCATCGGCGGCGTGGTTCACACGCACAGCTTGTATGCAACCGCGTGGGCGCAAGCCTTGCGCGATATTCCGGCTCTGGGCACCACGCACGCCGATTATTTTTACGGCGCCGTTCCTTGCACGCGTTTGATGACACCGGAAGAAATTGAAGGCGAATACGAAGCGCGCACGGGCGATGTGATTGTCGAGCGTTTTGACGGCACCGATGCGCTGCATTTTCCGGGCGTCTTAGTGGCCAGTCATGCGCCGTTTGCGTGGGGCAAAACCGTGGAAAAAGCTGTTGAAAACGCTGTTGTTTTGGAAAATATCGCGCATTTAGCCAGCGAAACACTCAAAATCGAAGCCGCCGCGCAAGCGATGCAGCCTGAATTATTGGACAAGCATTTTTTGCGCAAGCACGGGCCGGGCGCGTATTACGGGCAGAAAAAGTAAAAACCGCTGCAAGCAGCGGTTTTTACGAATTAGACGTTACTGCGAAAATGCACGCATTCGCCGTCTTGAACGACGTATTCTTTGCCTTCGAGACGCATAACGGTGGCCTTGGCCTTGTCCCAACCGCCAAGTTCGATAACTTTTTCGTAGGGCATCACTTCGGCGCGGATGAAGCCGCGCGCTAAATCGCTGTGTATTTTGCTGGCGGCAGTGACGGCGGAATCGCCTTTTTTAATCGTCCACGCGCGGCATTCGTCGGCGCCGACGGTGAAAAACGACTGCAAGCCGAGCGAATCGTAAGCGAAGCGAATCAAGCGATTGCGCGCCGGTTCGGAAAGGCCCAGCGCTTCCAAAAATTCAGCCCGCTCGTCTTCGGCTAATTCGGCAATGTCAGCTTCCACGCGGGCCGAAAGTGCTACCGATGGTTCACTCAGTTGCGGAGGATTTTCGATTTGGTCTTCGCCAATGTTCAGCGCTATCAACAGTGGTTTCATAGAAAGAAAGGTGTAACCGCGCAAATCGCGCAGTTCATCAACTGTGAATTCCACATCGCGCAGCGCGGTTTCGTTATCCAAGGCGGTTTTGCACTTTTGCATTAGTTCCAAGTCGCGCAAAGCCGCTTCTTTTTCGAGTCCGCTGCGTTTTTTCACGTCGGCTTCGAGTTTTTCGATGCGCTTTTCGATGACGACCAAATCGGCAAAGGAAAGTTCAAGCGCTAAGTCATCGGCGTCGCGTTGCGGATTGACATCGCCCAAGGGATGCAACAATTCGTCGTCTTCAAAAGCGCGCACTACATGAAGCAGCGCATCTACTTGACGCAAAGCGGCGATGAGTTGCGGCGGAAAGCCGCCGCCTTTGGCTTCGCCGGGCACCAGACCCGCCACATCCACAAATTCGATGTTGGCGGACGTGGTTTTCTTAGGAGTGTGCAGTTCCGAAAGTTTGTCGAGACGCGGATCGGGCACTTTAGCCACGCCCACGTTGGCGTCTTTCTTTTCGCCGCCATAACGCGATGTCGCGGCCCGCGCGCCCGTCAAAATGTTAAACAGTGTCGTCTTGCCCGATGTCGGCAGACCAATAATTCCAACTTGCATAATAGCTTTTAGCTTTTAGCTTTTAGCTTTTAGCGCCGTTCCAAGCTAAACGCTAAACGCTAACAGCTAATTGCTAATCGCTTCTCACATTCCCATGATTTGATAGCCGCCGTCCACATACAGCACTTGGCCGGTGATTTTGGACGAAGCGTCCGATGCCAAAAAGACGCCGGTGCCGGCCAGTTCTTTGGCGTCGCCTTGCCAGTCGAGCGGGGCGCGTTCTTTGGCGATATTCAGCATATCGCCGAAGCCTTTAATGCCGCGTGCGGCTAAAGTATTGGTCGGCCCGGCGCTGATGCAATTGACGCGAATGTTCTGCGGGCCAAGATTATGCGCCAAATAGCGAGCCGACGATTCGAGCGCGGCTTTCGCCACGCCCATGACGTTGTAATTGGGCAGCACTTTTTCGCTGCCCAAATAGGTCATCGCCACGATGCTTCCGCCGTTTGTCATCAACGGCACGGCGCGTTGCGATAATGCCACCAACGAATAAGCGCTGACATCCAAAGCGATGCGAAAATTGTCGCGGCTGGTTTGCACAAACGGCTCGGCCAGCGTTTCTTTTTTAGTAAACGCCACCGAATGCAGAAGTAAATCTACACGGTCGGTTTTGCTTTTCACGAACTCGAAAAAGGCATCAATTTCTTCGTCGCTGGAGACATCGCAGGGCGCAATCGCGACATTTTCGCCGAAGGTGGAAACCAATTCCTCGACATTTTCTTTGAGGCGCTCGCCTTGATAGTTAAAAATCAGGTTGGCGCCTTCTTCCGCCCATGCCTGAGCAATTGCCCACGCGATGCTGCGCTTGTTTGCCACGCCAAACACCAAACCGGTCTTCCCGGCTAACATTCCACTCATGTTCGCTCCTGAAGTCGCTTCTAAGATGCAAAATGCGAAGTGGGAAATGCGGAATGATATGCATTCCGCTTTTCCCACTTCGCATTGCACATTCGATTAATAATTTGTGCGCAACGAACGGCGGCGCTGCAAATTGAAGAAATCGGGGTCGCCGAAAATATAAATGCGCACCACGCGGTTATCGCGGATGGTGAACACCACGTTGTAGCTTTGTTCGTAGCGCAGTTCGAAAGTGCGGAATCCGGCGTTGCCCGCGACACCAGCGCCGCCGCCGCCGCTCGCGCCACCTTCGCCGCCAGAGGAAGAACCGCCTTCGCCGCCAGCGGGCGCACCGCCGCCTTCAGGAGTTCTGCCGCCGCCCGGTGTGCCTTGCTGTCCACCTGTGGGAGTGCCTCCGCCTGTGGGAGTGCCTCCACCTGATCCTTCGCCGCCCGGTGTGCCTTGCCCGGCGCCCGCAGCGCCGGTTACGGCGCCGGCGCCGGCAATGGCTTGCACCGCGTAGGTTTCCAGAGTGTCAGGATAGCCGTAGCGGAACAACACTTTGCGCAAGTCATCGCCCAGTTGCACAGTATGCAGAGGATCTTCCAACTGCGTCTTGGCAATCGGCGAATAAGTGCCCGCGACGACGATGGCATCCACGAAACCGAGACGATCCACGATGAATGACATCGCATAGGTGTCGCGATTATAAAGCCACGCGACATGGTTATTATCCAAACCAACGGTGATGGCTGCTGCCCAGTTGGGCAAGCCGCCGTCTTGGTCTTGCGGAAACAACGCGGCGACTTCCGGCGGCGTTTGCGTGATGGTCACGCCGCCATCGCCTGTCGGCACCACAACGGCAGTCGGATTGCCGTGCATGGCGAACAAACCATAACGATCAATGCGATTGTATTGGTCTTTGTCCACCGCGCGCGTGCCGATGCCAATGCCGCACATCTGAAATTCCAAAGGATAGCGCACCCATGAGGGAATCGTTGGTTTGGGAGTGCGAGCCGCTGATATCGGAAAGGGCGCAATCGAAGGCTGAGGAATGCGCGGCCCCGCGCCCGCACGCACGCCGGGCGCACGAGGCGGAATCGCTTGCGCCATCAACGTGCCGGAGGCAGTTTTCGCTGCCGACTGCGCCGCGATGCGACCTTTTTTGGTTTTTGCGCTGCTTTTGGACACGCTTTGCATTTTCGCGGACGCTACCGTTGCCGCTTTGCCGAGTGGCGCGGGCATCGGCACGGCGCCGGGCAAACTTTGCATACTGGGCGGCAATGGTTTGCCACCCAGAAAAGGCTGCATAAACGCCTGATCGCGCACCGGCTTAGGCAAAGCGGCGCGCAGACGGCGATCTTGTTCGATGACTTTCATCGGCACATATTCGATGGGCAAAGGCGGCAAATTCGCGTCGGCGTCAATAAAGGCCGTCGAGTCCGGTAACACTGCCGGGGTCGTTGGCTCGGCCTGAACAGGCGACGTAATGTGCCCTGTGCCCAAACCCGCGACGACCACGCTCGCCAAAGTTGCGATCCCTATTTTCCCGTTCCTGCGTTGCTTTTGCTGTGGCATACGTTTGAGAATGCGCTCTTGCATACGGTCTCCCTAAAAAGGTTTCCCTAAAACGTCGGTTTTGAGACTTCGATACTGCCAGTTGACAATAAGTTCGCTCCGCACGATCTTACTGCGATCTTACTGTGTTTTTGCGGTTCCATTATTGGACTGTTTGCACCAAGGCGGCGTTTTGCGGAAACACCCAAATGCTTTGTCCATTCGATACAGTAGCCGACAAAGGCCGCACTGTGCCGTCAATCATAACCTGCTGTAACTTCATGAGCTTGTTAGCCACTTTGTCAGGCACTTTCGTCAGTTTGACAGCACTTTTTTCGGCATCGCCGCTACCTAACGAAGTTCCCAACGAAGCCGAAATCTCGCTTATGGCGGCATTGCGGGGCGCTTGAAGGGCAACAGCTTTCGTTTCGATGCGTCCGGCGGCAGGCTCGTTATGTAACGCGAAGCGCGTGCCGGGCGTATCCGCATAAAACTTCCAATTGTCGTTTTCGACGAGCAATTCAAAACTGCCGCGTTCCAGATAAACGTCCATCAAAGGGCGATTTTCGATGGAAATTTGCACCGGTTGAACCGCTGGTTTACCCAAAGTTGTCACCGGGCCTTGCCCCAGCACATCAATGCGCCATTGGTTCGGCACGGGCACCATTTTTTTGGTCTGGCTCGACAATCTCATGTCCGGGCCGGCCACTTCGTCTTTATTGCGGGCGTCCGTGACCATTTTTATCATAAAACGACGGCTCTCCACAAGCGGCTTGCCATCTAAAGATAACGCTAAGATGGTTCCGCTGTTGAGATTGCGCACGCGCAGACCGGGTGACAACACCCGTCCGACACCGCTGAGATTGCCGCAAATCGCTTGAAAATACTTGGAGGAAACCACTAAACGCCCGCTGGCGGCATCGCGCATCATTTCGCCGGTGTCGGAGGAAAAGACGCTGTGCGCATTGGCATCGTGTGCGTTGGGCACGCCATAAAATATCTGCATCGCATCCAGCGCCGCGCGCAGCACCTCGGACGAATCCAACGAGCCGAATATCATGCGCTGCTTGTCCATATCGAGAAAACCGCTGCACGCATCGGCTTCTTCATTGAGGCCAATCGGACGAAAATTCGCGGCTTTCACGCGGCCCAAGGGCAAGCCAATGGTCACATCGCGCTTTTGCGTTTCGCGATTGTCGTAAAGAATGCCATCGTAAGTCAAAGCCGACGTGAACGACTTGGTAAACAGGTTATATTCCTTGAAATAATCAGGGTCGGCGTTAATGCGGCCATTGGAATTGTAACGCAGATTTTCGGTGTGCAACACGGCGGGAGCGCCTTCGTAACGCCCCACTCCACTGCGGCCCGGAGACACCAATAAATCGGTGTGTGCGCCTTCTTTCACCGAATACACATCGCCATCATAAAAATCGTTTTCCAAACGCGTCGCCCAACCCAAGGCGTAAAATTGCTGATGATAACGCTCGTAGGAAAACACATCTACATCATTATAAGGCACCACAATGCGATGCAAACTGGGCTGCACCAAATACTGCAAGAAAATCTGCGCGCCAACGCCACAAAGTCCCCAACGCGAGGGGTCGGAGCGCACATTGAAATACGAAACGCGTGCAGTGGGACGAGTTTCGTAAACAAACAAAATCATGGCATCCAAATCGTGCAGCGCCGCGTAACAGGCGGCTTCGATGATGCCACCGGCGCGATTGCGATTGGGCCAGCAATAATTCCACTCGCGCACGACCAAAGGCCGATTCTTCACCCGCGACAAACTAACAGCGGCGGCCATCGAGTGGTCGTCAATATCGTTCATCGGGTTGTGATTGTGAAAATACGACGGTGGTTGCCACGCTGGTTTGCTGGCGGGCCAGTAAGGATGATCGTAATAAAAGTTGGTGCCGATAAAATCCAGTTCTTCGCTGAGTGATTTCAAGTCGGCCAAATCTTCAAAGCGCCCGGTAGCGGACAAAGGGATGCGCACGCCAATCGAGCGCAAATAGGTTTTGATGTCTTTGAAAAACTTGCGGTGAACTTCATACGCAAAGCGGGCGCCATCGCTGCGGCGCGCGATTAAGGCATAGGCGCGCTGCGCTTCGGGCACCTGCGTTTCGTTCCACACCATCGCCGGAATTTCAATGGTGCCATTTTCCAGCGACTCGTTGGTCAACAATTCCGATTTGCCGCTGGCGCCCGTCCACGCCGCCGATAATTTGGCCGTGCTGCCATAGCGCGCTTTGAGCCAGTCGTTCCACATTTTGCGAAAGCGCGTGTTATACGGCTCCGGCATGGTGCGCCACACTTGGCGGCGCATAAATAAACCAGATTCGTCGTAAATTTCCAGCATCACTATCGCTGGATCATCGGCATAAGCCAGTCCGGTGTATGGATTGACGTGTTCGCGTAGCAATTTATAAGCGTATTCTTTTTGCAATTCGATCAAGCGCGCATCAAACACCGCATAAGGCCGCCCGGCGCGCCCGATGCCTTCGGGATTGACCACGCCATCGCCTTCTTTGAAGCGGCGGTAATCCAGCAAATCCAGATAAACATAAATTCCCGCTTGTTTGGCCTTGTAAATCCAGTAATCCAACTTGCGCAAAGCCGCTTCGTTGAAATGGCGCGAATCATTTTTTTCCAGATCAATAATGCCGCCGCGCTCATCGAAGTGATGCAAGCGTAATAAATTGAAGCCTGCCGTGCGAAAGTTCTCAATTATCGCGTCAATATCGGCTTCCGGCTCTTGCAGCGAGGTATTCGCCACGTTAATGCCCCAAAAGCGCGCGCGCCGGCCATTCGGCCAGTAAAAATGCGCGCCGCGCGCCGACAGAAAGCCATATTTGCCCGCCGGAGCGTCCAGCAAATCGTCGAACGAATGCAGCGCCGAGCGTGGATACGGCGTGAGATTCGGGTCCAGTAGCGGCGCCCGATTGTTTACCGAATCTGTTGTCACAGCAGGCGGCGCGGCTGGCCCTGTGGCTGGCCCTGCGGCCAATTCTGCGGCTTGCGCGGAGGCAGCGAGTGCCAAGCAACCGAAAAGTCCACCTAACAAAAAGCCGGTCACGCTGACCGGCTTTTGCCCTTGTTTGAATAACTTCGACAGAAAAGGATTTTTCGACAAGAATTTCATAAGTTCAACAAACAACACCGGCTTTCCCTTTACATAAAGGAAGTCCCGTTTATCTATTCGATCTCTTCGTCCACATCGGCGACGACGGCTTCATCAATGATGGCTTCGGACGCGGCAAAAAATTGAATGCCTTTGGCGGCAATCGCCGAACCGAGGTAGCCCAACAGCAGCAGATACAACACTTTGAGAATCTCGCCGCCAAAAGTGGCGATCACGAACCCAATTTGCGCCGCGTAATCGTTTTTCGGCACGCTGCCCAAATGCTCGCCGAAGGCCCTTTCAAAGCCATCCGCCGCCGTAAAGCGCGTGTAACCGTAAAACGCCTGCATAAACACATAAGCCAGCAGCGCGGCGCCGATGAGAAAGACAATCAAGCCCAACCAACGCGCCGTGCGCCGCCACACTCGCCCACTGATGCGCGCTTCCTGCGACACCACGCGGCGTTCTTTCACAACCGTCGCGACTACGCCGGACTTGGCTTCGACGGGATTAGGTTTCAGGTCTTCGGCGCGTGCCATAGAGATACCTGTTGCGATTTTCCAACAAGTGACAAAACGAGCAACGCAGGCAGTTTAAAGGCGATGGCCTCGCGGGGCAACCACTACGCACCTTCATAGAGTAATAGAAAAGCTAAAACTGGCGTCGCGACAACGCCAAAGGGCCGCCAGTTTGCTTATGAAAAATAAAAGCGGCGATAGAAATTGATTTCTATCGCCGCTTTTATTTTGTTACGCTCGTTTAACCGCCGGAAGCGTCATCGTTGAGGATGGTGCCCTGGCCTTGACCATCGCCGATGGTCGCACCCGCAGCGTTGCTCAAGTCTACGGTGAAGGTTTCATCGGCTTCGCTGGTTGTGTCGCCTACCACCGCAATCGTAACCGTTTTG